>JAYTIS010000223.1:0-10641 GCA_043731725.1 Novosphingobium sp. | reverse complement strand
TCAAAGCCCCGCTCGGCTGGATCGTAGTGCGGGTCGATGCCCGTGAAACAACTGCGGGCAAAACTCTCGATCAAGCCAAGCCTGAGCTGGTCAAGGAATTGACCGACGAGAAGCGCAAGATCGCGATCACGGATTTCGGCGCGCGGATCGAGCAGGAACTCGATAACGGCGCGACCTTGAGCGATATGGCCAAGGAACTGGGTCTGACCGTCACTGAAACCCCGGCACTGACCGCTAATGGCATGGTGTTCGGCCAAGACGGCGTCGCCGCTCCGGCGGTGCTGCAAAAGGTGGTTCCAGCCGCTTTCCAGATGGACGGCACAGGCCAACCCCAGCTGGCTGAGGTTGAGGCGGGCAAGGCTTTCGTGATCTTCGACGTGGGCAAGATTGCGGTCGCCGCCCCGCCGCCGCTCGGCGAAATCCGGGCGCGGGTGACTGAGGATGCGCGCATCGCCAAGGGAGAGGCCGCGGCCAAGGCGGCAGCTGAAAAAGTTCAAGCACAAGTCCAGAAAGGCGTGCCGATCGACGTTGCTGTGGCCTCGCTGGGATTGGCGCTGCCGCCGGTCGATCATGTCGATATGGACCGCACGGAAGTTCAGAAGAAAGGCAAAAATGCCTCACGCCCGCTGCTGATGCTGTTCGCCATGGCCAAGGGCAAGGTGCGGCTGATGCAGGGCCCGCGCAACCACGGTTGGTACGTGGTGACCGTGACCGAAGTCATCCCGGGCAAGGTCGATGAGAAGAGCCCTGATTTTGATGGGTTCAACAAAAGCCTTGCGCAGGAGCAAAGCACCGAACTGGGCGACCAGCTGCGTGGCGGGTTCCGCAATGAAGTTGGCACGACCCGCAACGACGGCAACCTCCGCAAGCTGCAAACCCAGCTTTCGGGCGGCAACTGATCCAGCCCGGTGGCTGGGTCTAGCGCCGAAAACTGGAGCGGCGCGGCTGAAGCGCTGGCGGCTGGGCAAACCGGGCTGATCTGGCGGCGGCTGATCGCCGATTGCGAGACACCGGTGGGCGCCGCCGCCAAACTAATGGTGCCGGGTCGCGGCGATTATCTACTCGAATCGGTACAAGGCGGGGAAGTCCGCGGGCGCTATAGCTTGCTCGGGCTTGATCCCGATCTGGTGTTTCGCGCGCACGGCGCGGCTGCCGAGCTCAATAGCGACTGGCGCCATGACCGCGCCGCCTTTGTGCCGCTGCCGAGCGACAGCTTGAGCGAGCTGCGTGCATTGGTCGCGGCCTGCCGCTTCGATGTCCCCGCCGGGCTGCCCCCGGTGCTGGCCTGCCTGGTCGGCTATTTCGGCTACGAAACCTACGGCCTGGTCGAACGGCTCGCGCGCCCTCCGGCCAATCCGCTCGATCTGCCCGACATGTTATTCGTTCGCCCTGCACTGGTGCTGATTTTTGACCGGCTGAGCGACGAACTGTTCGCGGTCGCTCCGGTTTGGCCCTCCGCCACCGCGCCCGAAAGCGCGCTGGCCGCGGCTCAGGATCGGATCGATGAAGCGCTGCGGCAGTTGGCGGATTCCACAGTGGCTCCGCCGCTCGATCCCACGTTAACCGAGCCGTTACTGACCCCGACCATGGCCCCAGGTCAGTACGGAAAAATGGTCCTGCGCGCGAAAGACTACATTGCTGCGGGCGATATCTTTCAGGTCGTGCTGGCCCAGCGCTTCACCTGCCCGTTCACCTTGCCCCCGCTCGCGCTGTACCGCGCGCTGCGCCGGGTCAACCCGTCGCCATTCTTGTATTTCCTGGATTTTCCGGGTTTTGCGCTGACCGGGTCCAGTCCGGAAATCCTGGTCCGGGTGCGCGATGGTGAGGTAACAATTCGCCCGATTGCAGGCACCCGACCGCGCGGCGCGAATGCTGAGGAAGACCGTGCAAATGAAGCGTCCTTGCTGGCCGATCCCAAGGAACGCGCCGAGCACCTGATGCTGCTCGATCTGGGCCGCAATGACGTGGGCCGGGTGGCCAGTGCGGGCTCGGTCACGGTCACCGAAAGCTACACGGTCGAACGTTACAGCCACGTGATGCACATCGTCTCCAACGTGGTCGGGCAGCTCGATACCGCGCACCATGATGCGATCGACGCGATGCTGGCCGGGTTTCCCGCCGGCACCGTCAGTGGCGCGCCTAAAGTCCGCGCGGCACAGATCATCGCCGAGCTCGAACCCGAAACGCGCGGAGCTTATGCCGGCGGCGTTGGCTATTTCGCCCCAGACGGCAATCTCGACAGCTGCATCGTGCTGCGCACCGGCGTGATCAAGGACGGCGTGCTGCACGTGCAAGCTGGCGCCGGGATCGTTGCTGACAGTGATCCGGCTTACGAACAGCGCGAATGCGAGGCCAAGGCCGGGGCGCTGATCGCAGCTGCGCGTGAGGCTGTGCGGGTAGCTGGAGAAGTCGGTTTCGGCCAGTAGCTTGACGCGGGCTGTGAGTGAGTTAGCCTTACCCAATGCGCAAACTTATCCTGCTCCTCATCGCCCTGTTCTTAACCACTCCACTCCACGCTGAAGATTGGCCCAAACGCGCCGCTCAGCGTGACGTCATGCTGAAGGACTTCCACTTCGGCTCTGGCGAGGCGATGGACCTGCGGATGCATGTCACCACGCTTGGCACACCGCACCGCGATGCCAAAGGGCAGATCGACAATGCAGTGATGGTGCTGCACGGCACCGGCGGCAGCGGCGCGCAGTTCTTTCGGCCGCAATTCGCCGATGAACTTTATGGCCCAGGACAGGTGCTCGACATCTCAAAATGGTATGTGATCCTGCCCGACAACATCGGCCACGGCCAAAGCTCAAAACCCAGCGACGGGTTGCGGATGAAATTCCCGCGCTATGACTATGACGATATGGTCAAGGCGCAGCAGCTGATGCTGACGCAAGGCCTTGGCGTGCAGCATCTCCAGCTGATTCTGGGGACATCGATGGGCTGCATGCACGCGTTCGTGTGGGGTGAGTTGTACCCCGGCTTCGCCCGCCGGCTGGCACCGTTTGCCTGCAACGCCGTGCCGATTGCCGGGCGCAACCGGATGTGGCGCAAGATGTCGATCGATGCGATCGAGGCTGACCCGCTGTGGAACGGGGGCAATTACACGCAGCCGCCGGCGCAGGGCCTGCGTACCGCAGTGGACCTGGGGATACTGGCCGGCGCAAACGCCTGGGGCTTGCAAGCCGACTACCCGACCCGCGCGAAGGCAGAACAGGTTCTGGCCACCACCTTCGATAGTCGCACCAAAACCGACGGGGACGCCAACGATCAAATTTATCAGCTCGATTCGTCGCGCAATTATGATCCCTCGGCGCGGCTGAAACAGATCACGGTTCCGGTGCTGTGGATCAACAGCTCGGACGATTTCATCAACCCGCCCGAGCTCGGCTTGGCGCAGCAGCAAGCCAAGCAAATGCCGCATGCGCGATTTATCCTGCTCCCGTACAGCCCGCTGACCAAGGGCCACGGCACGCATACCTGGGCGAAGTTCTGGAAAGCAGATCTGGCCAAACTGATGGCCCGGAAATGACTAAACGCCGCACGCTTTATCCGCCGATCGAGCCCTACAGCTCAGGCATGCTCGATGTCGGCGACGGGCACAGTATCTATTGGGAACGCTGCGGCACTCCCGGTGGCAAGCCAGCGGTATTCCTCCACGGCGGCCCGGGCAGCGGTTGCGGGCCGGGCCAGCGCCGCCAGTTCGATCCGGCGCTCTACGATGTGCTGCTGTTCGATCAGCGCGGTTGCGGGCGTTCCCTGCCATTCGCCAGCCTAGAGCATAACACCACCTGGCACCTGGTGGCCGATATCGAGCGGCTGCGCGAACTAGCGGGGCACGAGCAGTGGCTGGTGTTTGGCGGAAGCTGGGGCTCAACCCTGGCGCTGGCTTACGCGCAAACGCATCCTGATCGGGTCAGCGAACTGGTGCTGCGCGGGATCTTCCTCGCCAGCCAGCTGGAAGCCGACTGGCTTTACAAATACGGCGCGAGCGAACTTTACCCCGAAGGCTGGCAAGCGTTCTGTGAGCACATTCCTGAGGCCGAGCGCGATGATCTGGTGGCGGCCTATACCGCCCGCCTGACCAGCGATGATCACGCCGTCCGGCTCGCTGCGGCCAAAGCCTGGAGCATGTGGGAAGGCCTGACCGTCACCCTGTTGCCCGATCCCGCGATGCTCGAAGAATTTACCGCAGACGATCACGCGGTCGCGGTCGCCCGGATCGAGAACCACTATTTCCGCCACGATTGTTGGCTCGAGCCGGGGCAATTGCTGGCCGGCGCGCACAAGCTGCGCGACATTCCCGGCACCATCGTCCAGGGCCGCCACGATTGCTGCACCCCCGCCGCGGCGGCCTGGGCGCTCAAGCAAGCCTGGCCCGAGGTCGATCTGCAGATCGTGACAGACGGCGGACACCTCTACACCGAACCCGGCATCACCGACGGTCTGGTCCGGGCCAGCGACCGCTACGCTGGAAAAGCGGAACCTTGATCGCAAACAGCAACCGGTCCAAGGCGCTAGCGCTATGATACTGGTCATCGATAACTACGATAGTTTCACTTGGAACCTGGTCCATTACCTGATGGAACTGGGCGCCGAAGTGCAAGTGGTGCGCAATGATGCCATATCCGCCGGGCAAGCGGTGACCAGCGGGGCCAAGGGCTTCCTGATCTCGCCCGGGCCGTGCACCCCGAACGAGGCCGGGATCAGCCTCGAACTGGTTGGGGCCTGCGCCGACGCCGGTTTACCGCTGCTCGGGGTGTGCCTGGGTCACCAGTCGATCGGGCAGCACTTTGGCGGACAAGTGGTGCGCGGCGGACTGATGCACGGCAAAACCAGCCAGGTCAGCCACGACGGCAGCGGGGTTTTTGCCGGGCTCCCCTCGCCGTTCACTGGCACGCGATATCACTCGCTGATCGTCGATGCGGTGCCGGATGCGTTGGTGGTCAACTGTACATCAGACGATGGTCACGTAATGGGCTTCCGCCACCGCGAACTGCCAATCCACGGGGTCCAGTTCCACCCCGAAAGCATCGCCACCCAGCACGGCCACGCGCTGCTGGCCAACTTCCTGCGGCTCTGCGGGATGCCGGTCAAGGCGCTGGCGTGAGCCTGTCGCTGGCCGAGGCCGAGGCGCTGTTCGGCGCGATGCTCGACGGCGAAATGGCGGATGCCGCGATTGCTGCAACCCTCACCGAATTGGCCGAGCGCGGCGAAACGGCTGAAGAGATCGCCGGCGCGGTGCAGGCGATGCGCGCGCGGATGACACCGATTGTCGCCCCGCCCGGCGCGATTGACGTTTGCGGTACCGGCGGCGACGGGCAGCACAGCCTCAATGTCTCAACCGCAGTGGCACTGGTTGTCGCAGCCTGCGGAGTACCGGTGGCCAAGCACGGCAACCGCGCAGCCTCCAGCCTGGCTGGCGGCGCGGACACACTCGAAGCGCTGGGGCTCAACCTGACCCGCGCCAGCGAGCTGGCCGAGACGACCCTGCCCGATCTGGGCATCGCCTTCCTATTCGCGCAGGCGCACCATCCTGCACTCGCCCGGCTCGCCCCGATCCGCCGTGCTCTGGGCCACCGGACAATTTTCAACCTGACCGGTCCGCTGGCCAACCCGGCCGGGGTGACCCGCCAACTGGTCGGGGTCGCGCACCCGCGGCTGATCGCGCTGATCCGCGACGCGATGCGACTGCTCGGCACCGAGGCGGCGCTGATCGTATCGGGCGAGGAGGGGCTGGATGAATTGTCGATTACCGGGCCGAGCCACATCGCCACGGTGGGCCTAGATCGGTTTGCCGGCGAGTTTGCGCCGCTCGATGCCGGGCTGATGCCCTGTGCAGCCGAGGACTTACGCGGCGGCGATGCGGCGTTCAATGCCGCCGCCTTGCGCGCGTTGTTGCAGGGCGATCCGGGGGCTTACCGCGACGCTGTGCTGCTCAATTCGGCCGCCGCGCTGATTGTCGCAGGACAAGTCGATAACTGGTTCGAAGGGGTTGAAGAGGCCGCCGAAGCGATTGATCGCGGGCTGGCGAAAACGCTGCTCGACTGCTGGATCGAGACGGTGAAATGACCGACAAACTCGCTGAAATCTGCGCGACCAAGCGTGACGAAGTGGCCGCGCGCAAGGTGCTTGCCTCGCTCAGCGCGCTAGACGCCCGGGCCGCCGCTCAGAGCGCCCCGCGCGGGTTCGAGGCGGCGCTGCGGTCCAAGGCCGTTAACAGCTTCGCGTTGATCGCCGAGGTCAAAAAGGCCAGCCCTTCCAAGGGCCTGATCCGCGCTGATTTCGATCCCGCTGCGCACGCCGCTGCTTATCAGGCAGGCGGTGCTGCTTGCCTGTCGGTGCTGACCGATGCGCCCTATTTTCAGGGCCATGAGGACTACCTAATCGCCGCGCGTGCCGCCTGCGATCTGCCGGTGCTGCGCAAGGACTTTATGGTCGATCCGTGGCAAGTCGCCGAAGCCCGCAGCATCGGCGCCGACGCGATCCTGATCATCGTTGCCGCGCTCGACGACACCCAGATGGCCGAGATCGAAGCCGCCGCGCGCGAACGCGGGATGGATGTGCTGGTCGAGGTTCACAACGAGGCAGAGTTGGAACGTGCCGCACAGCTTAAATCGCGCGTGATCGGGGTCAACAACCGCGATCTCAAGCGTTTTGTCACCGATCTCGCTACCACCGAGCGGCTGGCGTTGCTGGCCCCCGCTGGTACATTGCTGGTCAGCGAAAGTGGGATTTCTAGCCACGCAGATCTGCAACGACTCGCGGCGCAGGGCATCCGCACTTTTCTGGTTGGCGAGAGCCTGATGCGGCAGGCCGATATTGCAACCGCCACACGGCTGTTGTTGACCGGGCGTTGATGGTTCGAATTGCCGTCTGTCCTACTGACGCCTGGTCTGCCATGCTGGATCACATGGACCTGCAACTTCTCCCCCAGATCTCCGCACACGATCCACCGCCTGCGTCCTTTACGGGTCTCAGGGCTAGCGCCGACGCGGATCGGTTTAGGTCGTTTTATTTCCTGTTTCAGAACCCTGTGAAGTATGTGAAGTTCCAGCCCGGTTTTGACCCTAAATGACCGAGCTGACGCATCTGGATGAGCATGGGAATGCCCGCATGGTCGACATTGGTGGCAAGGCTCCAAGCCAGCGAATCGCGATCGCTGCCGGACGCATCACCATGTCTTCGGCTGCGCTTGCGGCGATTCGCAGCGGTGATGCACCGAAAGGCGATGTACTCGCGGCGGCGCGAATCGCGGGGATCATGGCGGCGAAGAAAACCGCTGAGCTGATCCCGCTGTGCCACCCGCTTGCGCTTGATGCGGTGACATTGGATTTTGCGTTCGAAACAAGCGCCATCCACGCAACCGCGGCAGTTTCATTGACCGGCAAGACTGGTGTAGAAATGGAAGCCTTAACAGCAGTTTCCGTCGCACTCTTGACGATCTACGACATGGCCAAAGCGCTCGACAAGGCAATGGTGATTGGCGACGTCAAATTGCTGGAAAAACGCGGCGGGAAGTCGGGCGACTGGACCTCACCAAGGTGAGCCCTGCCCCGCTTGAACTGGAAGAGGCGCAGGCGCGCTTGCTTGGTCTGGCCGCACCGCTGCCAGTCGTGCGCATACCCGTGGCGGAGGCGCTCGGATTTTTCCTGGCCGAACCCCTAATCGCCCAGCGCACCCAGCCCCCGGCGGACTTGTCTGCGATGGATGGCTATGCGGTGCGCGGCGCCGAATTGCCGGGCCCGTGGTGGGTTATCGGCGAGAGCGCATGTGGGCATCCTTATGCGGGCGCGCTCGGTTCAGGCGAGGCAATTCGGATCGCAACCGGCGCACTGATGCCCGGCGGCGCGGACACCGTGTTACTGCAAGAGAATTGCCAGCGTGACGGTGAGCAACTCGCCCTGGTTGAGCCATCCGCAGCAGGTTCGCACATCCGCCGGACTGGCATGGACTTTTCAGAAGGAAATACGCTGCTCGCTGCGGGCACGCGATTCGGACCCGCCCAGCTCGGTTTGGCGCTATCGGCAGGACACCGATTGATCGCTGTCCATCGCGCGGCACGGCTGGCAGTGATCGACACCGGCGATGAACTGGCGAGCGACCCAGAACACTGCGCGAAACACCAGATCCCGGCCAGCAACGGGACTATGCTAGCAGCCATGGCGGCCAGCTTTCCGTGCCAGATCAGTCATGGCGCGCCAGTGCCGGACCGGATCGAAGCGCTGGTTGCAGCGCTTGAAAATGCCTCGCAAGTCGATTTGATCGTCACCAGCGGCGGGGCTTCGGTGGGGGATCATGACCTGCTGCAACCCGCGCTTGAACGATGGGGCGCGACGCTCGACTTTTGGCGGGTGGCGATCAAGCCCGGCAAACCGTTGCTGGTTGCGCGCAAAGGTACCACGCTGGTCCTGGGACTGCCCGGCAACCCGGTCTCAAGCCATGTCACGGCCTATCTGTTTATGCTGCCGGTGCTGCGCGCGCTGCTGGGAGCGAGTACGCCGCTGCCGCGCCCCATCACTGCCATTCTGACCGCGTCGTTGCCTGCTGGCGGTTTGAGGCGCGAATTCATCCGGGCCCAGTGGAATGGCACCGAAGTCGACCCGCGCACCAATCAGGACAGCGGAGCCCTGGCGACATTAGCCGCCAGCAATGCACTGATTGACAGACCGGTTGGGGCAGCTGCCGCGGCGATGGGAACGCCTGTCTCGGTCTATCTGCTCGAGAATGGCGGAATTGCTTGACTCGATTCGCAAGGTTGCTTAATTGTTCCGCATTCGTTCACTGAACGGCGCAGGAACATCGGGTTCCCGCCCGCTTGAATAGGAGTGCGCGCGCATGCTAACCCGCAAGCAGCATGAACTGATCCGCTTCATCCAGGTCCGGCTCGAAGAGTCCGGTGTCTCGCCTTCGTTCGAGGAAATGAAGGAGGCGCTCGACCTCAAGTCGAAATCGGGCGTGCACCGATTGATTTCGGCACTCGAGGAACGCGGGTTTATCCGCCGTTTGCCCAACCGAGCCCGCGCGCTTGAAGTTATCCGCCAGCCGGAGGACGTAACCACGCAAGGCGCGGTGCGCGCTGCCAACGTCAACAGCGCCGCCGCTGTGCTCCGCCCGCCTGAAGCGCGTCCGGCCCCGGCCAACGATGTTATCGAGATTCCGCTGCACGGCCGGATCGCCGCCGGCATGCCGATCGAAGCGCTGGAAACCGGCGCCATGCTGCCGGTGCCTGCCGCCTTGCTGGGCGCAGGCGAGCATTATGCGCTCGAAGTATCGGGCGATTCGATGATCGAGGCGGGCATCCTTGATGGCGACTATGCGCTAATCCGCCGCACCGATACTGCCCGCGATGGCGAAATTGTCGTCGCTTTGGTCCGCGGCGAAGAAGCCACGCTCAAGTATCTGCGCCGGGAAGATGGCCGAGTGCGGCTCGATCCGGCCAATTCGGCATACGAACCGCAGATCTATGATCCACGCGAAGTGTTGGTTCAGGGCAAACTTGCCGGGCTGCTACGCCGCTATCACTAAGTAGGCGGCGCGGCCTGCGTTATGCCCGGCGCGGTTGCTGACAGTGTGCCAGGTCTGGCCATCGCATTTGCCGCATCGGCGTCTGCGCTTTCGTTCGGCTGTGGGGCGTTTGGTCGGCGCGGCAATCGTTCGGGCGGGTTCCACCAGCCATGGTCACCCTCGCCTTGCGCCACGGTCTCAATCCGCCGCTCAGTTAGGTTCACCGTCAGGCCGCCGGTTCGCTGCAACAGATCGCGGTCGGCCCGAAGCCAGCGCGGACGGCACGAGCGCGGCAAGTACCGTTCGGAAATCACAATATCGGCGCGCTCACACGCCGCGGATAGGGCCCGTTCAGACACCAGCGCCGTTCCGCGCGCCATCAATATCTGCCAATCGCGCGCGCCGCGGCGCAGGGTGATCGCACAAAAATCAGGGTTGCAGCGCGCCCCAGGCCAATCGTCAAGCAACCGCAACTCGCCGCTCATGCCAGCTGTCTCCGTCAGATTGTCACGGGTGTATTCGCTCCGGGTGGCGCGCAGCACCAGCAATTCGTCCGCCGCTTCGCCGGTTATACCGACATGTCGGCCGTCGCCAGAGACCAGCAAATCGGGCGCTTGCACCTGCAACAGCAACAGCAATCCGAGCAAAGCTGGAGCCAGTCCCCATAACCGAACCCGACCGCGCCACAATGCGAGCCACAACCCGCCCAGAACGAACAGGGCGAAAGCGCCTTCACCCATGGCCGGCATCATCGTCACCGCCCCGGGCATGGCGGCTGTCCAGTGCGCCAGCGCCAATAGCAGTTCGAGCGACTTGCCCGCGAGCCACCAGAACGGCGCCCCGGCGCCCACCGCGTCAAACAGCAAGGCGAGTGCAATCAGCGGCATCGAGGCCAGCGTGGTCAAGGGAATGGCGATCACATTGGCCAGTGCACCGTAGATCCCGGCACGGTGAAAATGGTACAGTCCGATCGGCATCAGTGCCAGTTCGACCACCACACCGGTTAGCAGCAGCATAAACAGCTGCCGCGACAAGCGCGCCCACAACGGTTCTTCGCGCGGCGCGTTATAGGCCCGCAACGGAGCCGCGCTATGCAGCGCGACAATCGCTATGACCGATGCAAAACTCATCTGAAAG
>JAYTIS010000222.1:0-3352 GCA_043731725.1 Novosphingobium sp. | reverse complement strand
TCAGCGCGAAGACCACCACGGTCGGTCCCTGCGGCAACCCGGCCAGCTCTTTGAGCGTGTCAGCGGCGAGTGACTGGTTCAGCGCGTTGAAGCCGATGTAGGTTGCGAGCGCCACAACCCAGACCAGCAGCGCGCCCAGATAGCCGAACTGCGGCCGCGACTGGATCATCTGCGGCAGCCCTAAATGCGGCCCTTGGGTGCAGTGGAAGGCCATCAGGATGGTCCCCAGCACGCAACCGCCAATCACCGCCAGGCCGGACCAGAACAGGCCCAATCCCGCTGCCACGCTGATCGCCCCGGTGGCCAGCGTTGCAAGATGCGCGTCGCCTGTGAACCAGACCGGCCACAGGTGCCAGACCTTGCCGTGACGTTCGGCCAAGGGGACATAGTCGATTGATCTCGTTTCGATCAACGCCACCGGCCTAGTCCCCCTTGTTATCGTTGTTGAGCCGATCAGCCCGGCATGGCGATGGCCCGCCCTGTTCCGACAGGTGGTGCCAGATGTTGCTGGGCTGCGACAAGCACTTGTATCGCGGCGGCGATGGCATCGGGGGCGGGGCAAGCGCACTCAGCCTTGGCATCGACATGGACCAGCATATTTTCCGCCGTGGCGATCACTGCACTCGAATTCAGATTGGTCATCGTATGGAACAGCTGCAACCGCTTGCCGTCGGCAGCCAAAACGCGGGTGCGAACTTCCACCTTTTCACCCAGCCGCGCCTGGCCAAGGTGACGGATGTGGGTTTCGACAGTGTAGAAACTGTAGCCCCCAGCCACGTAATCAGGCCCGGCACCGATCCGGGCGACGACTACGTCGGTCGCATCGCCGAACAGCTTTAGATAGGCCCATTCGGTCAGGTGTTCGTTGTAATCGATCCATTCGGGCGAGACTGCAGTGTGCCCGCTCAGCACCAAGCCATCGCCGACATCGTTGCCCAGTGTAACCGCCGCCTTGCCGGCCAAGGTCTCGCGATACGCTTTGGCCACCGCGCCCGATGCAAAGTCGTTGCGTTCCAGCGCGTGTATGATGTCGACCAGGCAGTTGTCGCGCAGTGCCTCGTATTCACGCAAGCCCACACCAGCCGCCTGTTCATCCGATTGCGCGGCGACGGTATCGATTAGTTCGTCGGTCAGCTTGGGTCCGATCAGCTTGGTCCAGGGCCATTCCATCGAGGGGCCGAACTGATGCAGGAAATGCCGCATCCCCGCTTCGCCGCCGGCCAGGCGATAGGTCAGGAAGGTGCCCATGAATGACCAGCGCAGCCCCGCGCCAAAGCGGATGGCGTCGTCGATTTCGGATGCGGTCGCGATCCCGTCATTGATCAGCCACAGTGCTTCGCGCCAGACGGCCTCAAGCAGGCGATCAGCGATGAAACCGTCGATTTCCTGCCGGACGTGCAGCACTTTCATGCCCACGCGGGTGTAAAGCGCGCTGGCAATCTCGATCGTTTCGGTGCTGGTCTGATCGCCGCCACACACTTCGACCAATGGCAGCAGATAAACCGGGTTGAAGGGGTGGCCCACGACCAACCGGTCGGGGCGCTTCATCGTGCTTTGCAGCTTGGTTGGCATCAAGCCTGATGTGGACGATCCGATCACAGCATGGGCAAGCATTGCGGAATCGATATCGGCCAGCACGCGCTGCTTCAGGTCCTCACGCTCGGGCAGGCTTTCCTGGATGAAATCGGCGTTTGCTACCGCATCGGAAATGCTCGCGGCAAAGTTCAACTGGCCTTCGGCAGGTAGCGCCGCGCCGTGGAGGCGGGTTTGTGCGCGGCGCGCGTTGGCGATCACTTCCAGCGTCTTGCGCGGGGCCTCGGGATCGAGATCGAAAACCGCCACGTCGATCCCGTTCAGCAAGAATCGTGCCGCCCAGGCCGCGCCGATCACGCCGCCGCCGACGATCGCAACTTTGCGCACTTCAGTCGTCATATCAGCGCTTCTGTAGTTTGAGCTTGGTGCGCACTTCGGCCGGGCCAAGCACCTTTGCGCCCATGCCGGTTAGGATCTGCACAGCACGTTCGACCAACTGGCCGTTCGATGCAAACTGGCCCTTGCCAAGATAGAGGTTGTCTTCGAGCCCGACGCGAACGTTGCCGCCGGCCAGCGCTGCCATGGCCACGAACGGTAACTGGTTGCGGCTGATAGAAAAGCCGCTGAAAACTGCGCCCGGTGGCATCTGATGAACCATAGCCATGGTGGTGAGCGGATCGTCGGGCGCGCCATACGGAATGCCCAGGCACAGCTGGATCATCACCGGATCATCAAGCAGGCCGTCGCGGATCAGTTCCTTCACGAATACCAGATGGCCGGTATCAAAGACTTCGAGTTCGGGCCGTACGCCAAGCCGCTGCACTTCGGCGGCCATGGTCCGAAGCATTCCCGGAGTGTTGGTCATGACGTAGTCGGCTTCGGCGAAGTTCATCGTCCCGCAGTCGAGCGTGCAGATTTCGGGGAGCAGTTCGCGCACGTGATCCAGCCGTTCCATCGGGCCGACCATGTCGGTCCCGGCGGGATCGAGCGGCAACGGGGTTTCGGCGGGGCCAAACACCATGTCGCCGCCCATCCCGGCGGTGAGGTTGATGATCACATCGGTATCGCTGGCGCGCACGCGTTCCACCACTTCGCGGTAGAGCGCGACATCGCGCACGCCCTTGGCTGTTTCGGGATCGCGGACGTGGATATGGGCAATCGCCGCGCCCGCCCGGGCGGCCTCGATCGCAGCATTGGCAATCTGTTCGGGGGTAATTGGCAGGTCGGGGTGGATTCCTTGGGTATTGCCCGACCCGGTGACGGCGCAAGTAATGAAAGGTTCGAAATTCATGTCGCTCTCCCTGCACCGAACTTAGCACGGAGCAGGGTGATCAAAAGGGCCGATTCCGACAAATCATTGCATTTTGCGACATGGATAATTAGGCATCCTGCCGATGCAAGAGTTTGCTTTCCTGCTGATGCCAGGCTTTTCGGCGATTGCCTTCTTCTCGGCGGTGGAGCCGCTGCGAATCGCCAATCGACTGGCTGAAAAAGAGCTGTTCCGGTGGACCGTGCACGCCCCGCGCGGCAATCACGCCGAAGCATCCAATGGTATGCAGATCCGAAGCGACGGTCCGCTGGACGAGCGGGTGCAGACGCTGGTGGTCTGCGCCGGGTTCGATCCTCTGAGGCTTGCCGATCAACGCCTGCTCGCGGCGCTGCGCCGGGTCTGGCGGCTTGGCGGCAGCGTCGGCGCGATCGACACCGGTGCCTTCCTGCTTGCCGAAGCGGGTATTCTGGGGCGCGATGCGATTACGCTGCACTGGGAGGCGGCGGATGAATTTGGCCGGCGCTATCCCCAAATCCCGGTCTCGGGCGA
>JAYTIS010000221.1:0-5331 GCA_043731725.1 Novosphingobium sp. | reverse complement strand
TAACCGCCGTCATCGCGGCATCCGAAGCTTGATCAGACCGAAGCATCAGGACAGCAATGCTCCCTACCATGACCAGAACCATAGCGGCGGCAGCACTGCGCATCGACCATTTAAACCGTGAGACGAAGGCGTCGCGCTCGGCTTTTGAGACGAGGTAAGCGGGTCCTTTGCCGCTCTTCCGATACAGAAAGCCGTCGTCCTTTGGCTCGAACTGATCTTCGAAAAAAGTATAGGTCCTGGAAAACCCAGTGATTGCCAACGTAACCTCCAGACAGATTTAGCCGGAGAATACGGCATCAAATCATCGGTGAGGCAAGGTGAATCGCACGACGATTAATTTAGATATCGACCACAATCTTTCCGAAATGCGCGTTCGCGGCTTGGTGCCGGAATGCATCGGCGAGACGTTCGAGCGGGAAGTGGTCGCTGATCACCGGTTTGATCCCATTGGCCTCGATCCCCGCGATCATCGCCAGTTGCTGCGCGCGGCTGCCCACCGTCAGGCCTTGGACGCGCAAGTTCTTGGCCATCAGCAGCGCGGTCTGGACCGGCCCGGCGAACCCCGTGAGCACGCCGATCAGCGCGACGTGACCGCCCACGCGGCTCGCCATCATCGATTGGTCCAGCGTGCCTGGGCCGCCGATTTCAACCACCGTATCGACCCCGGCGCCGCCGGTGATTTCCAGCACCTTTGCACCCCAGGAAGGTACGTCCTTGTAATTGATCAGTTGGTCAGCGCCGAGTGCTTTGAGCCGCGCGAGTTTTTCATCCGAAGAACTGGTTGCGATTACCCGCGCTCCGGCGGCCTTGGCAAATTGCAGCGCGAACACTGAAACCCCGCCGCTGCCCTGAATCAGCACGGTTGAACCCGGCCGAACGGCACCATCAATAAACAAGGCGCGCCACGCGGTTAGGCCCGCGCAAGTCAGCGTCGCGGCCTCGGCATGGCTGTAACCGGCCGGCACGCGGGTGAAGGCATGCTGCGGGACAACTACCGTCTCGCAGGCATAGCCATCAATCCCGTCGCCCGGCACACCGCGAAAGGCAGTGGCGGGCGGGGAGCCGTCGAGCCAGTCGGGAAAGAAGGTCGAGACCACCGCATCGCCCGCTTTAAACTGGGTCACGCCGTCACCCACCGCCTCCACCGTCCCCGCGCCGTCAGACATCGGGATCCGCCCCGCCGCCGCCGGGATCATCCCAGTGACGACGGCGAAATCGTGGTAATTGAGCGAACTTGCAGCCAGTTTCACCCGGATCTGACCGGGGCCGGGTTGACCCGGATCATCCGCGCTGACTGGTAACAGATTGTCGAGATTGGCGGGGGAGCCGACGCGGACTGCTCGGATTGTCATTCTGCCGCCTCCAGCATCGCGGCGCGTTGCGGTCCGCGGATCAGGCCGCCGGGGGTGGCGCCGGTCCAAGTGCCGTTCTTGAAGGTGACTACGCCCGCTTTGATCGTGCAGAGATAACCCTCGGCGCGCTGCAACAGGCGCTTGCCGCCCGCTGGCAGATCGAACGCCAGCCACGGCTTGCCCAGCTTGATCGCGGCCATGTCGATTACATTGAGATCGGCGAGGTAGCCCGGTGCGATCACGCCGCGATCGTCGAGCCCATAGAGCCGCGCGGTATCGTGGCACTGGCGCTTGATCGCCCGTTCAAGGCTGATCCTGCCGCCGCGCTTACGATCTCGCACCCAATGCTCGAGCATAAAGGTCGGGCTAGCGGCATCACAGATCGTGCCGCAATGGGCGCCGCCGTCGGATAGCGAATTTACGCAATCGTCGCTCGCCTGCAGCGCCTCAAGGAAATCGAGGTTGCCATCGGCGTAGTTGAGGATCGGCAGGTAAATGAACCCGGTGGCATCGCCCCCGCACAGCAAGTCATAGGCGTATTCGTCGGCTGATTTGCTCGCGGCGGCCGCGCGTGCTGCGATGCTCGCCTCGGCCTGCGGTTCGTAATCGAAATCGTCATCCATTTCGTACTGCATGGTCCAGCCGCCACTGACCACCATGACCAGGCCGATGATATCCTGGTTTACTGCGCTGTAATCTGGGGCTTCGCTCAGCAGTTGCGCCTTGAAACTTGGATCAAGCAGCTTGGTCTTCTGCGCTTCCCACGGCAGGTCCATGATCGCCGTCCAGCTGGGGCGCAGGCGGAACGGGTGCACCGTTCCGCGCCAGGCCATAACGATGCCGTTGCCGCGCAGCGCGATCTGAGCAACGATATTGGCGCCGTTGTCATTTTCGGCGCGCATCTGGGTAATTTGTTCCTCGAGCGACAGTTCCTTGGCGATCGATTGCAGCGCGGCGTAAGTGCAAGGCAGCCCGGTTTCGCGGCTGAGCGCACCCATCCAGCCAAACTCGTCCCACTCGCGGCGCATGTCGCTGGCCATTTCGAACACCCCGTGACCAACCCGGCCCATCGCCCGGCCGATCCCGATCAGCTCGTCCTTGGTCGCGGTGGTGCCGGGCACCACTTCGCCGTCGATCGAGCGGTGGAGCACGGTGCGGCTGGTGGAGAAGCCCAGCGCCCCGGCGCGCAGGCCGTCTTCGACAATCGCCGACATGGCGGTGATATCCTCTTGCGTCGGCACCGCTCCGGGACGCTCACGGTCGCCCAGCACATATGCCCGCACCGCGCCGTGCGGGACGTGCGTGCCAACATCGACGGTGCGCGGCATTTCCTCCAGCGCGTCGAGGTATTCGGGGAAAGTCTCCCAGTTCCACTTCATCCCTTCGGCTAGAGCGGTGCCGGGAATATCCTCAACCCCTTCCATCAAAGCGATCAGCCAGCCGTGGCGATCGGGCGCAGCGGGGGCAAACCCCACCCCGCAATTGCCCATCACCACCGTGGTGACGCCGTGCCAGCTCGAAGGGGCCATTTCTTGATCCCAGGTGGCCTGACCATCATAATGCGTGTGAATATCTACCCAGCCGGGTGCAACGACCTTGCCCGCCGCATCAATTTCGTTGGTAGCATCGCCGTAAATCTTGCCGACTGCCGCAATCAATCCGTCCTTGACCGCGACATCGCCGGTAAAGCGCGGCGCACCGGTGCCGTCGACAATTGTGCCATTGCGGATGATCAGGTCGTAGGTGGCCATGGTGAGCTCTCCGGGTGCTGCGACTCTCGTGTGCGCTTAACCGGGCGATTAAATCATGGAGAGCACTATTGGGCAAGCTATGTTCGTCGTCCCGGACTTGATCCGGGATCGCTGGCGGGATTGGCGAAACGGCCGATTGAACTGGCCAGCGGTCCCGGGTTGAGCCCGGGACGACGTCAGTCCCCGCGCGCCGCAATCATCGCCGCCACATCGACGAATTTCTCTCTCGGAGCACCGTCGCGGGCGCGCTTCTCTTCCTGCGCCTCAATCTTTTTCCAATCGCGGAAAGTGACAACCTCTAACTCGCGCGCCTCGGCCAGCACATCGAAGCCGGCCCGGCCTTGTTTGCCGCCACCAACCCCGACATCTTCGGCGATTTTCTCGACCACGCCAAAACCGTCGGGGCGGTTGGTGCCAATCGTGCCCGATGGGCCGCGCCGGGCCCAGCCGACGCAATAGAGCCCTGGCAAGATCCGCCCTTCATCGTTGGCAAACCGTCCGGCGCTTTCCTCGAACGGTACCCCCGGGATCGGCGAGCTTTTGTAGCCGATGCACGTGACGACTAAGCTGCACGGAATGGTGTACAGCTCGCCGGTCCCGCTAGCTCGGCCTGCGCTATCGAGCTGGGTGCGTTCTATCTCTATCCCGGTGACGTGGCCTTCGCCGATAATTACCTTAGGGCTGGCAAAGAAATCGAACTCGATCTCGACGGTCTTATCTGCGCGAAACAGTTCGGGGATGGCGGCAAAGCTGCGCAAGTGCGTAACCGATTTGCGCTGACCCGGTTCGAGCAGCATGTCGTCGGACTCATCCGGCAAGTCGGCCGGATCGACCCGCGGGCAAGCGCGCTCCAGATGCGCCAGCTCGCCCAGCTCTTTCGGGGTCATCGCAATTTGGTGCGGACCACGCCGGCCAAGCAGTATGACGTGTTCGATCCGCGATTGCGCTAACGCGTCATAGGCATGTGTTACTATATCGCTGCCGTGGAACTCACCGGGGGTTTTGCTCAAAATCCGCGCAACGTCGAGCGCGACGTTGCCGTTGCCGATGACGACCGCACTCCCCCCCGACAGGTCAGGGTTCAGTTCGGCGAACTGCGGATGTCCGTTATACCAGCCGACGAAAGCGGCACTACCGAACACGTTTCCAAGGTCTTCACCGGGGATACCGGTAGGTCTGTCGTTAGGCGCGCCGGTGGCGAGCACGACTGCATCGTACAGCCCCTGCAGTTCGGCGATCGAGACATCGCGTCCGATCATCACATTGCCCACGAACCGGACATTGTCGGACAAGGCCGTGCCTTCGTAGCGGCGTGAGACCCCCTTGATCGATTGGTGATCGGGTGCGACCCCGGTGCGGATCAGCCCGTACGGCACCGGCAGCATATCAAATACATCAACCCGAACTTCGTCGCCCCACTGCTTCTGCGCAGCCTCGGCCGTGTAATACCCTGCCGGTCCCGAACCGATGATCGCGATGTGGATCACGCAGTCAGGCGGCCTTGTCTCGGATTTGATCGGGCGCATCCAAGAACCCGCGCATCGCCGATAGCGTCTGCTCGCGGTGCGTGAGCATGAACAGATGCCCGCCTTGCTCGAAAATTTCCAACCGGCTGCCCGGGATCAGCTTTTCGAGGAATTTGCCGTTAGCGAGCGGGACAATCTGGTCATCCTCGCCCATCATGATCAGGACGGGTTTTTTCAGAAACGGCAACGCCGGCGCGCTGGTCCACCCCAGCATGGCGAGCAGCTGGTAGACATAGCCACGCGGCGTGGGCGGCGTCAGTCGACTGATATGTTCGCTCTTGCCGCCGGTCAGGCCGCCGTACAGCGTCGTGAAATGCTTTTCCATGAACGTCGCATCCACATAGCGGCGCGGATCGGCCATCTTGGACAGCGCCGCCGGATTGCCCGGCAGCATCAGCATACCCGCCGTGGTTGCGGCCAGAATCAGGCGGCGCACATGGTTGCCATGCTGCAAGGTAAAGTGTTGCGCCATCGCGCCGCCCCAGGAAACTCCCATGACGTCGACCACCCCGGCGTCAAACCGTTTGAGCAATTGCTTGGCGTTCCAGCTCATCGTGAAAGGATTGTACGGCACTAGCGGCTCGGGTGACCCGCCCACTCCAGGCATATCGAACATGATAAAGCGCCGCTCGGTCAAAGCTTCAGCCAGCGGGGCGACCGTCTCGATATTGGCACCGATACCATTGAAAAACAGGATCGGCA
>JAYTIS010000220.1:0-2055 GCA_043731725.1 Novosphingobium sp. | reverse complement strand
GCAGGCGGGGCGGTTAGCTACTTTTGCTACCCTTCTCCCAGCAGCCGCTCCGCCATCGCCCGCACCTCTTCGCGCATATCCTCGCGCTCCAACGCCAGTGCCAGCGTCGCCTCGACGAAGCCCAGCTTGCTGCCGCAGTCATACCGCTTTCCGGCAAAGGTCACTGCATGGAACGGTTGCTGGCCAATCATCTGCGCCATGGCGTCGGTCAGCTGGATCTCACCGCCCGCACCCAGACCTTGATGTTCGAGCACCCGCATCACCTCGGGCTGCAGGATGTACCGCCCGGAGATAATCAGGTTCGACGGAGCCTCCCCGCGCTTGGGCTTTTCGACCAAGCCTTTAACCTCGGTCAGCGCCCCACCCGGACCAAAAGCGCGTTGGCCCGGATTGATCACGCCGTAGTTGGATAGCTCGGCCTCCGGCACTTCGAGCACCGAGATCAAGTTGCCGCCGATCTGATTATAGGCCTCAACCATTTGTTTCATGCAGCCCGGCTTGCCGATCATCAGTTCATCGGGCAGGAAAATCGCGAAGGGTTCATCGCCGACGATAGCCCGCGCGCACCAGATTGCGTGGCCCAGGCCCAGCGGCACCTGCTGGCGCACGGTCACCAGGTTGCCCGGCTGGATGCGTGTCGGCTCGAGCACTTCGAGTGTCTTGGCGCGGTCTTTGAGCGTTGCCTCGAGCTCGTAGGCGACGTCAAAATGCTCGACAATCGCAGTCTTCCCCCGCCCAGTGACAAAGATCAGCTGCTCGATCCCAGCCTCGCGCGCCTCGTCGACCGCATATTGGATCAAAGGCCGATCGATCACCGGGAGCATTTCCTTGGGGATCGCCTTGGTTGCCGGCAAAAAGCGCGTGCCCATCCCGGCAACCGGAAAGACCGCTTTGCGGATCGGCTTGTGCGGAAAATTATCGGTCATTTTCAGCCCTTAGAAATGGCGGTCCATGCGGCGCTTAGAGCGGTTTCCCCGGCTGCGCGCAACGCCCGGTTGCCGAAGCGGCAAATCACGCTAAGTCGGCTGGATGGACAAGATCATCATCCAGGGCGGGCACCGTCTCTCCGGCACCATTCCGATCTCGGGTGCGAAAAATGCCGCGCTCACCCTGCTGCCCTGCGCGCTGCTGACCGACGAGCCACTAACGCTGCGCAATCTGCCGCGGCTGGCGGATATCGACGGATTTCAACACCTGATGAACCAGTTCGGTGTCTCGACCACCATCGCGGGCAGCCGCCCATCCGACTTCGGCCGAGTGATGACGCTGGAGGCCACCCGCATTACCTCATCGGTCGCCCCGTACGAGCTGGTCCGCAAAATGCGCGCCTCGATCCTTGTGCTGGGGCCGATGCTAGCGCGGATGGGCGAGGCAACGGTATCGCTGCCCGGCGGCTGCGCGATCGGCAATCGTCCGATCGACCTGCACCTGAAGGTGCTCGAAGCGCTCGGCGCGACGATCGAGCTCGCGGCAGGCTACGTGCGCGCAATTGCGCCCGATGGCGGTCTGCCGGGGGGGCGGTATTCGTTCCCGGTGGTCTCAGTCGGCGCGACGGAAAACGCGCTAATGGCCGCCGTACTCTGCACCGGAAAATCGACCCTGCACAACGCCGCGCGCGAGCCGGAGATTGTCGATCTGTGCAATATGCTGGTGGCGATGGGTGCACAGATTGAGGGGATCGGCGGTTCCGATATCACGATCCACGGTGTGCCGCGCCTGCATGGTGCAACCTACCGGGTGATGTCCGACCGGATCGAAGCGGGTTCTTATGCCTGCGCGGCTGCGATTACTGGCGGCGAGGTGACGCTCAAAGGTGCCAGGGTCGAAGAGATGGACGCCACCGTGCAGGCGCTGCGCGATGCCGGGGCGTCGGTCGAGCCGGTGCCGGGCGGGTTGCACGTTGCCGCCGATGGCCCGCTCAAGGCGGTGACGATTGCTACCGCCCCCTATCCCGGCTTTGCCACCGACATGCAGGCGCAGCTGATGGCGATGCTGTGTCTTGCCCAGGGCTCAAGCGTGCTGACCGAGACCATTTTCGAGAACCGCTACATGCAC
>JAYTIS010000219.1:0-3841 GCA_043731725.1 Novosphingobium sp. | reverse complement strand
GTATTTGCTTGTCGACCAAGCCAAGGCTTACAATGAATTGCCAGCGGGCATCCGCTGATGCCCAACCAAGTCCTTGACGCTCACACCTCCGATCCCGTCACAATGGGTTGGCAGCAGGGTTTTCCGCCGGCCCCGGACAAGACGATCCACTGGGCGGATGCCGGGCACATGCGGTTCCCAACCCACCGCTACGCCTTTTCAAACATGCGCCAATTTTTGCCCACCGTCCGAGTCTCGCGCGGGAGCGGGCCGATCTGGGACCTGCCCGTGGCGTTACGCGATGATCTGGACGCGGTGCCCTATCAGGCGCTCGACGATGGCCGCGCTTTGACCTGGGAACAGTCGCTAGCCGAGAATTTCACCGATGCGGTGCTGGTCCTGCATCGCGGCAAGATTGTCTACGAACGCTACCTGGGCGTCACCCGGCCAGATAGCACGCACATCGCCTTTTCGATCACCAAGAGCTATGTCGGAACTCTGGCGGAAATGCTGGTGGCAGAGGGCAAACTCGATCCTGCTGCACCGGTGGCCGAGCTGATCCCCGAACTGGCGCGCAGCGGGTTTGGCGATGCCACACTGCGCCAGGTGCTCGATATGACTACGGCGCTCGATTTCTCCGAGGAATATACCGACCCCAATTCGGGGATCGGCGCATTTTCGATCGCGCTGGGGCTGACCCCACGACCGCAAGGCTATACCGGACCCACCGATGTATTCTCCTACCTGCCCGGTATCGCCAAGGCCGGAACGCATGGCGAGCGGTTCACCTACCGGACTTGCAACACCGAAGTGCTGGGCTGGATCGTGGCGCGGACTGCTGGTCAGCGACTCGATCAGTTGTTGTCCGAGCGAATCTGGGCGCCGCTGGGGATGGAGCAAGACGCCGATTTCCTGATCGATTCGACCGGGATGCCGTTCGCGGGTGGCGGGCTTAATCCGTGTTTGCGCGATATGGTGCGGTTTGGCGAAGCGATGCGGTGTGATGGGCAAGGCAATGGCGGGCAAATGATCGCGCGCGATGTGGTCCCCGGAATCAAGGCCGGGGGCGATCCGGGGAAGTTTGCACCAGCCGGATATGAATTTCTACCACAGGGTTCATACCGCAGCCAATGGTGGTCAATGCCCGGGAATCACGGCGCTTTTTCAGCCCGCGGGATCCACGGGCAGGCGATCTATATCGATCCGGTGGCAGAGATGGTGATCGCGCGGTTCGGCTCACATCCGATTGCCGCCAACGGCAGTATCGATGCCGCCACACTCCCCGCCTTTCGGGCGATGGCCGATCACCTGATGCACGGGTAAAGTTCCCCGCTAAATCCGTGCGTTTTCACTTGCAGTTCACCTTCGACAATTTATAGCGACCCTCCGCTGCCCCATGGGGACTTCCAAACCGCAAGGCAGTTTTTTGTAACATCCGTTTGGGGGTCCCTTGAGTTGCACACCTATCTTGACGCATCGGCAGTAGTTCGCGCCCTTTCGCCCGACGAACCCGTTATTCTCAATCGCCCGCACGCCGCCGCGCGCGCCGCCCGCTTCTTTGTAGAGAAGTTTCCGGGCACGTCGCTCTATGCGGTCAAGGCCAACCCTTCGCCCGATCTGCTGAAGGTGCTGTGGGACGCGGGAATAACACACTACGACGTCGCTTCGATTGCTGAAGTGCGGTTGGTCCGCGCGACGCTGCCCGAAGCGGTGCTGTGCTTTATGCATCCGGTCAAATCGAAGAGCGCGATTGCCGAGGCTTATAAGGTCCACGGCGTGCGGACTTTCAGCCTCGATAGCCACGACGAGCTAGCCAAGATTGTCGATGCTACGGCTCAGGCCGACGGATCTGCGGCTGAAGACCTGCGATTGTGCGTTAGGCTGCGGGTATCGTCGGAATTTTCCGAACTAAGCCTTGCTGCGAAGTTTGGGATCGACCTCGCCGATGCCGCACCACTGCTACAGGCGACACGGCAAGTGGCGGACTGGCTGGGGGTTTGCTTCCACGTCGGTTCGCAGGCGATGACGCCATTCGCCTTTGTGCAGGCGCTCGAGCGGGTACGCGCGGCGATTGTGGTCGCGGCTGTGACGGTCGATATCATCGATGTGGGCGGCGGGTTCCCGTCGATTTACCCGGGGATGGAACCGCCGCCGCTCGAAGATTTCTTCGGCGCAATCCACCGGGCCGCCGAATCGCTGCCAGTGTCTTATTCGTCCGAACTGTGGTGCGAGCCCGGCCGGGCGCTGTGTGCCGAATACAATTCGCTGGTGGTGCGGGTGGAAAAGACCCGCGATGACGAGCTGTACATCAACGACGGTGCTTATGGCGCGCTGTACGATGCCGCGCATGTCGGCTGGCGGTTCCCGGTGCGGTGCCTGTCAGAGCGGCGCAGCGAGCAATTGAAGCCCTATTCGTTCTATGGCCCGACCTGCGACGACGCGGATTACATGGAAGGACCGTTCCTGCTGCCCCCCGATGTGCAGGCCGGTGACTATATCGAGATCGGGATGCTCGGCGCCTACGGTGCGGCAATGAAGACCGCGTTCAATGGCTTTGGCCAGGCGGCAGCGATCGAGGCCGAGGACGAGCCGATGGCCAGCCAATACCTCGGCAACCGCCGCGATCCGCGCCAGAGCGACAATGTGGTGTCGCTGCGCTAGGTCAGCTTTGCAGCAAACAAAAGGGGGCGGCTTCCGGACTGGTAGCCGCCCCTTTGGTTTGCCAGAGCCAGTCTTGTTACTTAACTACCACCTCAACCCGGCGAGCCGCTTCTGCGGCAACAGAAGCGTCTGCGGTGACCTCAGGTTTGACCAACATGGCCGCAGCGGCCGGGATCCCGGCTGCAACCAGCCCCGCCTGAACCGCTTGCGCACGCTGCTTGGATAGTTCGGCGTTGGCCGCTGCATTGCCGCTGGGATCGTTGTAGCCCGAGATCGCCACAGTGGACCCCGAGTGGGTATCGAGCCACTCCTTGAGCCCAGCAGCCGTCTTGCCGAAATCAGGGGTCACGTCGGTCTTAGCCGTGTCGAAATAGACTTTTACCACCGGCTTGCCATCGCGCATTTCGCTGGTCACCCCGGCGCCCGCAGGAATGGTGACGCTGCCCTCGGCCGGAGCGGCAGCGAGATCGGTGCCGACATCCGACGCGGCGGCGCTGGCCGCAGCTTCGGCGGCATTGATATCGGGCGCATCGGGCCCGCGCGCAAACAGGAACCAGGCGAGGAAGGCCAGGACTGCCAAGCCGATTACCCACCACAGCCAGCCCATTTCCGAGCCGTCGTCGACCGGGCTCGCTGTGCTGGTCGAAGCGGGCCCAGAGCTGCTGACAGCGGGCTTACTGCCGCCTGAGATTGCCGTGGTGGGCTTCTCAGTCGCGCCAGCTGTCGCGCCTGCAGCTGCGAGTGTGGCGGCGGCCACTGCAGCCGGGGCCTTGGGAGCTGCCTTACCCGTATCGCTGGCCGTGCTGGCCGCCTTATCGAGCATACCCTGCGTGGCATTGCTGGCCGGAGCGGCGGCCTTGGCAGTCGTCGCCTTAGCCGATGACGCAGCCTTCTTGGCGGGCGCCGCCGTTTTGGACGGAGCAGCCACAGCGGCTTTCTTCGGCGCGGCAGCCACCTTCTTCCTTGGTGCTGCCGTCGCAGAGGATTTGGCCGTGGCTGGGGATGCCTTTGCGGGCTTGGCCTTCGCAGCAGCGCCCGTCACAACCGCTGCCATACCGACGGCCTTGTCCGCCGCCTTGGTCTTGGTGGCCGGCTTGGTCGTGGCAGCAGCAGGTTTAGCGGCGGCCTTAGCTGGCGCTGCCTTGGCTGGCGCAGCCTTGGCCGGGACCGCCTTGGCAGGAGCTTTGCTGATTGGAGCTTT
>JAYTIS010000218.1:0-12305 GCA_043731725.1 Novosphingobium sp. | reverse complement strand
TCCATACCAGCGCGCCGCTGCGGAAGGTTTTCCGCCAGCGCGCGCAGCGATAGCTCCACCATCACGATTGCGGATGCTTCGAGCGGTTCGATGAACCCGGCGGCTTGACCGATGGCGAGGCAATTGCGGTGCCACAGCGATTTTCGGTAGCCGGTCGCAAAGGTGAGCTTGCGAGGAGACAGGTCCGTCGGATCGATCCCGGGGATCGAACGTTCAATGTAAGACAGCAGGATCGCCTGCGCCGCCGCGTCATCACAGAAGCGTGAGGCATAGACGCAGCCGATGCCGCGCCGCTCCGGCAATCCGATGTCCCAGATCCAGCCGGCGGCGTGCGCAGTGGCGATAGTCTGTGCGGCAATCGGACTATCCGGGGCGACCGGAACCTGCACTGCCAAAGCACAATCGTTGAACAGGACCGCTGACCGATCGAGCCACGGAATGCCGTAATGTAGCCCGATCAGCACCCCGGCCTGGCCCGAGCAATCCAAAAATAACTCGCCAACGACTTCGCCGTGGGCAGCAGTAGCCAGTGCGGCTATATCGCCATTGTCCGCCGCGACCACACTTGTGACCCGGTCGGCAATGTGGCGAACGCCGAGCCGCGTGGTGGCATGCACGGCCAGCAAGCGAGCAAATTTGGTGGCGTCGAAATGGTAGGCGTAATTTAGTGCGCCTTCGAAATCGGACATCGCTGGCTGGCGGGGAGCAAGCTGTGCAGAACAGACTGCCGCCTGCGCGCTCATCGCAACGGCGAAAGGTTTGTTGATGGGTTGTGCAGCGCTCAACAGCGCCGGGAAATCTCCCGCCGGCGGGGGCGTGAACGGATGGAGATAGCTGTCTCCGGCCGAGCCATCGACCCAGCCATCGAACCGCGAACCCTGTTTGAAACTGGCGTCGCAGGCACGAATAAATTCGCGTTCGCCGATCCCGATAGTCGCCAGCGTGGCGCGCATGGTTGGCCAGGTCCCCTCACCCACGCCAACCGGAGCAATGTCAGGCGCTTCGATCACGGTAATATCAAGCGCCCTACCGACTTGCCGTGAACTTGCCGCCAGATATGCCGCCGACAGCCATCCGGCGGTGCCGCCGCCCAAGATTACAACAGTGCTGACTTCACCTCGCGCCATCGTTCCGTCCGTTGTCGCCGTAATGCGAAGAAAGCCGCCCCTTGCGGAGCGACTTTCTTCCACTAGCCCGCGCGGCAAGCAAGCCGCATGTTAAAACTTGGCGCGCACGCCCGCCGCATAGCGCGCATAACCCGGGCCCGCGAAGAATACCGTCTGATTGTTACGCATGTGTCCGCGGCGATCAGCATTGGTGATATTGATGCCTTCGGCAAACACCGTCAGGTCCTTGGTGATGTCGTAGCTCGCGCTGACGTCAAACTGTCCGTACGAATTGATATAGAACGGATCATTACCGTAGCCCGCGAGGAAACTCGCCCGCCAGTTGTATGCAACGCGCGCCTGCAGGCCATTCTTGTCATAGTAGAGCACGGCGTTCGCGCTATTGCTGGCGCCCGGTACCGCAAATTGCGTGACGGTGTGCGACAGCGCGTTGTTGTAAGTCGCATCGCCCTTGACGACCGTGTAGTTGACGATCGCCCCAAACCCAGTTTCCCAGAACGTGTGCTGGATGGCAAATTCCCAGCCCCTGATCTGGTACTGCTGTTTGCTGTTGGTCGGCTGTGTGATGATGAAATTGACCAGCGGATCGCCCGATGAACCCAGGATCCCGTTAGTCGCGGCATCATAAGTCGACGGATATTTCTGAGCTATGTAGGCAACCAGCTGAGCGGATGTCGCATTGGGACCAAGAGCATTGCGCGCTTCCGTGGCGTGCGGTCCAGCGGCAGCGTTGGTCAGCCCGAACTCGGGCATGTTAACCTGCGTCTGACCGATAAAGTTAGCGACGTCTTTATGGAAGAAACCGACCGAAACGTAGCTGCTCGGACCATAATACCATTCAGCCGACAAATCGATATTTTTCGACTTAAACGGCAGCAGGCCGGGGTTGCCGCTTGAGCCGGTGCTGCCGCCAATGCGGATCGGCGAGTTAAGCGTAGTTCCACCCTGCTGGTCAGAATAGTTCGGGCGGGTGATCGTGTGGCTGTACGACGCCCGCAGCTTGACGTTCGTGATCGGCGTCATGTCGAAATCGATCGCTGGCAACCAGTTGTCATAGCTGCCCTTCAATGTCGCGAAGGCGCTCGTGGTGCCGTACAGGATCGAGGTTTCGTTGCCGCCGGTCCAAGACGTGCCGGTCGGGATCGGCACTAGCGACGACGAATTAATTTTGGTCCGTTCGTAGCGCAAGCCGAGCCGCAAATGAGCCGGGTTTCCGCCAAGATCGAAAGTGTGCGACGACTGGATATAGGGTGCCACGGTTTTTTCGTGGACGGAGCGATCGGCGGTGTACTTTGCCAGGCAGGTTCCGGCCACTTGCGCCGAGGCGCAGATGCCGAGCTGCTTATTTAGCAAATTGATCAGGCCCACCGTATCGACGTTAAAGTAGCTCGGAATGATCGAAGGAGCGTTGGAACCTTCGGCACCGCGCAGTGCATTGGGCAGGTTCTGGATCGTGTACAGACTGTCGGGCGTCTCGGCCGCAGTAAGTGTGCCGCCCCAGGTATCATTCTGGATATTGCCGAACGCCGTGCGCACTTTGTTGTCGGTCAAGGTGACGCCGAAATCGAGGCTGTCGATGAACGAATCATGGAAGTCGTAGCCGCCCTTCAGCGCGACCTCGTTAATCTGATCGCGCATGTAGCCATTGCGGAAAGCGTTGCCCGCGGGGCGAATATTGGCCGCGTTGATTTCGGAGCCAGGCGCCATGACCACCGAGATGACCGGAATATAGTGCGTGAAATCAACCTTCTGTGACTGCACGCCGAAGATTGCGCTGCCCACTGCGATGTTGCTGCCATAAGGCGAAGTTGGCTTGCTCTCAGCCGTCGAGTGATGCCCATCGAGTTCAAACCGCAGACCGCCCGGGCCGTCCCACCGCAGATTTCCACCAATTGACCGGTTGATCGAACGATTTGCCGCGACCGCGCCGGTAATCGCCAGATCCTTGCCCGGCCCAAAAGCTTCGGCATAAAAGTTCGGGCCGGCAGCGGGCCCATTGGTCCAGCTGCTGGAGGTGTTATTATGGTTGAACCACACGCCGATGCTGTTGGTCCGCGCATCGATCGTGTTCTGTGAAAAGGTGTAATCTACCGTCGCCAGCAGTGTATCGGTCGGCTTGACTTGCAGCACCAGCTGTCCGTTGATCCGCTTGCGCTCGAAGGTCGTAAAATCGTAACCGGCGTTTTGCGTGACCTGGTAGACGGTGTTCGGGCCGGGCCTGTTCTGCGTCTGCGCGAAGTTGCCGCGCCAGTCATTGGCGTCGACCGGCAGCGAGCCCCAATTGTTCTCATTGCCGAGATAACCTTCGCGCCAGCCAGCGTTGAATTGCGCCTGTCCGCCTTTGCGATCCTGATAAGACCCGCTGATAAGAATGCCGATGCGATCGTCGGCGAAGGTATCACTGATTATGCCCGATATTTCGGGCGTGATCTTGTGGCCGCCAAGGCTGGCCGTATCGTAAACTCCCTTGATGCCGATGCTGCCCTTGAAACCTAGGCGATCGAGCGGCCGCGCGGTCTTGATGTTGATAACCGAGCCGATGCCACCGGTTGCCAGTGTCGCGCGGCCCGATTTATAGACTTCGACTGCGGCAATGCCTTCCGACGCGAGGTTGCCGAAATCGAAACTGCGCGTCGAAGGCACGCCGTCACCAAGGCCCGAAACCGGCATCTGGCGGCCATTCAGCAGCACCAGGTTGAATTCCGGCCCGAACCCACGAACGGTCACCTTCGAACCTTCGCCGCTGTTGCGATCGATCGAAACGCCAGTGATGCGCTGGAGCGATTCGGCCAGATTGGTGTCCGGGAACTTGCCGATATCTTCAGCCGAGATGCCGTCGACCACGCCTTGGCCGTCACGCTTGATATTCATCGACTTGATCAAGCTGGCACGAATACCGCTGACCACGATCTCATCCGCCTGCACTTCGTCTGCGGATGCAGCCGCTTGTGCGAACGCAGGTTGCGCGGCGCTGCCCAAAGCAACAACCGAAGCGCCGATCATCAGGCGCCTCCATGCAGAATGACGGACTACATGCATTGCGATTCTCTCCCAGTATTGCCGCACTTTTGGTGTGCATTGTTATCTCTTGTGAACGTTCTCCTAATTGATAACGTTCACTCAGTCAAGACGATGTTAGCTCATGTGCACAAGCATCGACGCAGCAAATTGCAGGTTGGCGGTGGGGAAATGGTGCGCCCGGAACGATTCGAACGTCCGGCCCTCAGATTCGTAGTCTGATGCTCTATCCAGCTGAGCTACGGGCGCGTTAGAATGGCGCACATACGGGCCCCGTTGCGGCTTGGCAAGCCGCTAAATCGCGCTTTTCAGTGCGGCCTGCAGGGCCTGCGCGAGCGGCATATCAAGCGGTGGCATCGCGAGCGCAGTGAGCTCATCGGGATCGAACCAGCCCAGCTCAGCAGCGTCCAAGCACTGCGGTTCGCCCACCCACGTCTGGCAAGTGTAAAGAGCGATGACAACCCTTTCAGCAGGGTCTTCAGCGCGGGCCAGCCACTGCAAATCGGGTTCCTCAAGTTGGAGGCCGAGCTCCTCCCAAATCTCCCGCAGGACCCCGGCAACGGCGGATTCTCCGGGTTCCAGCTTGCCTCCGGGAAATTCCCATAAGCCGCCATGGTGCCGGTCAGCACGCCGCCGTTGCAGCAATACCCGACGGTTTGGATCGATCAATGCGACTGCAACGACATCAAGCATTGTCGGGATTCTTTTCAATCATCCGCGCGGAATAAACGATTTGTTAGGAACGCGCCCGATATTTGGAGCTTGCGTGCCAACAATGGGGAGACGGGGGTCATGAAGATGCTAATTTCAGCGATGATCCGCGACGAGAGCGGCACGTCGGCTGTAGAAATGGGGTTGATCTGTTCCCTGATCGTGTTGGCAATGCTGACAGCGCTTCAAAACTTTGCGAGCGAAACCCAAGCGACTTGGAACCATGTTTCAAGCAGCACCGCCAATGCCGTTGCGGGAGCCACCGCTAGTTAAACATTTGGCAAGAAATATCCCTTAGTCCGGAAGTTGCTCAATCCGGGTGTCAGGGAACGAGCCGGGTAAACTGCAGACTACCAACAGGAGAAAAATCATGAAGTTCATCAATAAAATGATCCGCGACGAAGCTGGTGCGACCGCCATTGAATATGGCCTCATCGCAGCGCTGATCGCCGTTGCCGCCATCACTGCCATGCAGGGTCTGGGCAACCAACTGAAGACCACGTTTAACACCACGTCGTCGGCTATGGCCGGTGCCAACGCTTCCTAAGATGCGTTAGCAGTGTGAACACACCCTAGTGGTGTACGAATATTGGGGCGGCAAGGAAACTTGCCGCCCCTTTTCGTTTGTTGAATTGGAGCTGCGCAATAGACCGAGCGAGAGTGATAATGCTGCGACGCACGCCGCCGCTGGTTAAATATTTGGAAATATTTCGGAGTTATTAAAATCGTTGGCTCGGTCCGCACGACAGGGAATGAGCGGGGGTGACTTTGGACTGCCGACAGGAGACCAATCATGCAGTTTTTTAACAAGCTGATGCGCAACGAAGCTGGTGCCACCGCCATTGAATATGGCCTGATCGCCGCGCTGATCGCCGTTGCTGCAATCACCGCGATGCAGGGTCTGGGCAACGAATTGAAGACAACATTTAACACGACATCGTCGGCAATGGCCGGCGCCAACGCAGCTTAGCTCCCGCTATAACGGTGTAAATGCACCGCTGTATTACTAATACGAGGGGTGGCAGGATAACCTGCCGCCCCTTTCGTTTGTGCGCTAACCGACCAGCGAGCTAGTTTAGTATGTGACCAACTTGACTTTTTGGCCGGTGTTCAACCGTGAACTTGCGGTCAGACCGTTAAGAACCAAAAACCGCTCGAGCGGTGCATCAGTATAGGCCATGCGGCTCGCCAGCGATTGCAAGGTGTCGCTAGCTTTGACAGTTACGACCTGCAGCCTGCGCGGCTTGAGCGCGGCAGCCTGCGCGTCGGTCAGCCGGCGCACCGAACCGAACATCGAATCGAACGGGTTTTGCCCGGCCTGGGTGATCGTCAGGAAGTGGTAAGCCTGACTGGAACTCCATTGATACGCGAACACAGTCACATCGACCTGGCTGTTTCCAGAACTGACCCGGGCGGTTGAATAGGCGGCCGGAATCCCGTTAATTGTGGTGTGTTGAATTGCCGTAGGATTAAGTTGGGCCTGATTAGCCTGGCCTAATGTCGCGAACTGAGTGGCAACATAGTTGTCAAGGTTACCGTCGAAAGCGGCGGTGGTGAACTGGCCTTTGCCGGATTGACCACCGATCGCGACCGCCTGGGTGCCGTTGATCAGATAGAATCCGGCGGGCGCTTCGAACGCCAGCTTGTAGATTGGGTGCTTAAAAGTTCGCCCTTCAGCATAGCCCTGTGCAGGTGAATCGCCGTATATCAGGCCACTGATCCGAGATAGAAAGGTGTCGCGATTGGTGACGCCGGTAGCATTTGGGCCAGCTAATGCGGCGGCAGTGCGCACCCGCGAGGCCGGATCCGGGTGAGTTGAGGCCCATTCTGGCACTTGAACGTTGTTCCCCACGAGTCTCGAATCGAGCGCGTTCTGGTTCGCCAGGCTCTGCAAAACGGTTGACATGGCCCGCGGGTCATAGCCTGCGCCCCTCAGGTATTTGATTCCATAGCTGTCAGCCTCGCTCTCCTGCTTGCGCGAAAAGCTTAGAGTCGCCAGCTGCGAGCCTTGCGAGAAACCTTGCTGCAGCAGTTGCCCGATCTGGCTATTGCCCAGGAACACGCCAGAAAGCACCGCACCGAGAATTCCGACAATCTGGTTCTTGGTGGCATTGCTTTGCCGTTTGGCGCTGTGGCGCAAGGCAACGTGCGCGGTTTCATGACCCAGCACGCCGCCCAGTTCGGCCTCGTTGTTCATCAGTTCGACCAGCTGGCGAGTCGTGTAAATATAGCCGCCCGGAATGGCGAAAGCGTTGTTGATCGAACTGTCGAGCAGGGTGACGGTGAAATCGTTCGAGCTATTGCTTAGACCCGATTGCAATGCGACTTTTTTGCCGATGCTGGCAACATAATCTGCCTGCGGACCGGTAATCGCGCCGCCATACTCCGCAATTAATTGCGGGTTTGCCTGAGCTCCCTGAGATTTGTCTCTGGCGCTGATGGCCGAGGCAGACGAGGCGGCAGTGGTCGCGGCGGTTAAGCCGCTCGGCGGAACCGCGGTCAAAACTAGTGCGGTTGCGATCATGTAACGGGTGGTGCGGCCAAATGACATAGCGCGGTCCTCTGTTCGGAAAGTCAGACGGTGGTTGACGCATTAACTGCCAAGCAGCCTGAACGATCCCAGAGGAGAACATATTCTCGTCAGTTGTCGCCGATGCGGAGGAACCGTTCCTCGCGCGCAGCGAGCAATTGTGCCGGCGATAGTTCCACCAATTTGTCGAGTTCCTGACCAATTGCCTGCGCCAAACTGTGCGCCGCAACCGCCGGTTCGCGGTGCGCCCCGCCGGTCGGCTCACGCACGATCCGATCGATAACGCCCAGCGCGAGCAAGTCCTGCGCGGTGGTCTTCATTGCTTCGGCCATTTCCTGCGCCTTGTCCGCTGTGCGCCACAGGATCGAGGCGCCAGCCTCGGGCGATATCACCGAATAAACCGCATGTTCGAACATCAGCACCCGCTCGGCGCTGGCCAGTGCCACTGCCCCGCCCGAGCCACCTTCGCCCACGATCACTGCCACCATCGGCACCGGCAAGGCCAAACACGCCTGCGTCGAACGCGCGATTGCCTCGGCCTGACCGCGCTCCTCCGCTTCGACCCCCGGAAACGCCCCCGACGTATCGACCAGGGTTACCACCGGCAATCCGAACCGCCCGGCCAGCTCCATCAGGCGGATCGCCTTGCGATAGCCCTCCGGCTTGCCCATGCCAAAATTGTGCTTGATCCGGCTTTGCGTGTCGTGGCCCTTTTCGTGTCCAATCAGCATCACCCGGCGCCCATTCTCATTGGCGCCCAATTTTGCAAAACCGCCGATGATGGCTTGGTCATCGCCGAAATAGCGGTCACCACCCAGCGGCATGAATTCGCTAAACGCCAAAGCGACATAGTCGACAAAATGCGGCCGCATCGGATGACGCGCCACTTGCGTCTTTTGCCACGGTGTCAATGCCGCATAGGTGCTGGCGAGCAATTGCGCGTTCTTCTTTTCCAATCGGTCAATTTCTGCGGCAATGTCGACGTCACCAGCCTTGGCCAGCTCACGCAGTTCGGCGATCCGGGCTTCAAGTGCCGCGACCGGCTTTTCAAATTCGAGATAGGAAATCATCGCCCCGCGCTAGCCGTCTGGCGCTCGCACGGCAAGAGGATGGCGCGCATTGACCAGCGCAACCAGTCGCGCGCTGTCGACATGGGTGTAGATTTGCGTGGTCGTGATGTCAGCATGGCCGAGCAGCATTTGCAGCACGCGCAGATCCGCCCCACCCTCGAGCAAATGGGTCGCAAAGGCGTGGCGCAACACGTGCGGGCTGAGTTTTTCCGGATCGAGGCCAGCGCGTGTCGCCAGTGCGCGCAGCAGCTGGAACAATCGCACCCTGGTCAGATGGCCCTGCTTGGCCCTGGAGGGAAACAGGAACTTGCCGGCGTCGCCACGCAGCCCGAGCCAGCGCGACATAGCCTGCTGCGCTCGGTTGCTGACCGGGACCATGCGCTGTTGCCCGCCTTTGCCGGTCACTGTCAGCAGCGGCGCATCGCGCGGCACCGCGTTCAACGGCAGCGAAACCAGCTCGGTCGCGCGCAATCCCGATCCGTACAGCAGTTCGAGCAGCGCCAGCAGACGGATCGCTGCGCCGTCGTCTGCGGCCGCTTCGGCTTCGGCGCGTTCGAATAGCGCCGCCACCTCGCCATGGCTCAGCAGCCGCGGCAACGGGCGGCGGCTGCGTGGTCGCGGTAATGCCGGAGAGGGATCATCGCTGCGCCAGCCTTCGTCGAGCATAAAGCCGCAGAATTGCCGTAGCGCCGAACATTTGCGCGCTAGGCTCGGCGGAGCGAGTCCAGCCCAGACTGCGCCGAGTGAAGCCAATGCCGCTTGATCGGCGCTAACCAGATCGCCGATCACTCGTTGGGCACCTTCCAGATCGCGGCGATAGGCCAGCAGGGTGTTGGCCGCTGCTCCGCGTTCGGCAGCGAGCATGGCGAGGAATTGATCGATTGCGGAAGGGATAGCTCAGCCCCGCGCCACCGCTTCGGCGGCGATCATTCGGGCTTCTGCGCCAAGGCCCACGCGGTTCAGTGCTGACACGATGTGGTACAGGTTGAAGCCAGTCATTTTGTCCCAGCCGCTACCTTGCATGCCCAGCCCAGCCAGCAGTACCACCAGTTCGCGATTGTTGACCTGGGCGGCTTGGTCGATCAGCTGGCTCCACTTGGTCTGCCGATTGAGGTCGATCCCGAGCTTGATAGCAAAGCTCCCCGCGACATTGCCATCGACCCGTCCAAGCCCCGTCAAACCAGCCAGCAGGAACCGCGATTTGCGATAGCCGCTGCTGGTATCGTTGCCATAAAAACTCGACAGCGCGGAGCCATCGACCGGAGCCGAACGCGCCGGCGCGGCCACCGCAAGCTGGCCCCAGGCGAGCGACCCGGTATCGGCCTGCGCCGACCAGCGCAGCGCGTTCTCATCCAAACCGGCAGCCAACATCGAAGCGATCAAGTCGGGCGCCTGCGCGGCATAGTCGCCCAGCACCGGCAGCCGCGCGGCTGCGTACGCGGTCAACACCTGACGCGAATAACGCGCTTCCTCGTCCGCGCCGCCGTCCCACAGCGCGCGAATTGCAGTAAACCGATCGGCGGGCTGCTCGGCAATATAGGCTGAGCGCAACGTTTCGGCAGCCTTGGCCCAATCGCCATTAATATCGTCTTGCGCATAAATTTGACTGTAGAGGTCGACCATCGCCGCGCTCGACAGGATCCCGGCTGCCCCGGCGCGGTCGGCGCCGGCTGCACGCGCTTCCAGTCCCAACATCGGCGCCGTGGCCGCAACGTAGGCATAGCGCTTGGGCAAGTCTTTCATCAGTCCATCGGGCGGCGTCAACCCGACCGCTATGGCCAAAGCATAGCGCCACGGGTTCATGTCATTGACCCCGTCCCATTCGATCTTGACCGCCTGCCGCGCGCGTCCGGCAGAGCCTGCGTAGCGCTGCGCCAGCAATACGTCGATCTTGGGCCACCCGCCTTGCCCGATCATATGATCAAGCTGCGCGAGACCTGCCGCGCCATCGCCTTGGAAGGACGCGCAAATAGCCCGCAGCGCCCGCCAATCGGCATCCTTGCGCACCGATCCAACCACGGTTGTGACTGGGCAAATTCCGGTAATGTCGGCGGTGAAGGCATAGGCATCCATCGCCGCCTGGGTGAGCGCGGGGGTATAATTGGCGGCATCGACATCTTGCACCAGTTCGCGCGCCGCCTCGCCCTCGCCCATCCGCACCAGCAGCGCGGCGCGGCCAGCGGCGAAATCGGCGGGGTTGACGCCGGCCGGAGCATCAAGCCGCGAAGCCAGCGCACGGCGCAGCAAGATGTGCCCCCACCGTGAGACCAACTGCCCTTTGTTGCCATCGAGTGTGGCCATGACCAATTGCGGGCTTTGCCGGGCGACCGAACCGGCAGGCATGCCGCCCTCGTCCTCAGCCAGAATACCGACCTGCATCATCGAGCGCCGCGCTGCCGCCGGCATGTCGAACTTTGGTTTAAGGCCGAGCAGCTCATCTAGCTGATCGGGGCTCATCGTCTCAAGCTCATGCAGAGTCGGGATCCGCACGCCCGAAGGCAGGCTGGGCAAAGCGGCCTTCGCGCTCGCGCTGCTGGGCGTGTTTCCGCCATCGGCCGGAATCGGTTGGACGACAGGGTTAGAGCCAGTCGAAGCGGGTGGAGTGGCTGGCTTGGGCGGGCTGGCGCGCGGTTTTTCAAAGCCTGGAGGAAGTAGCGATTCGGGTGAATCCTGCGCCATCGCCAGCGCCGAACTTAGCGTCAGCAGTGCTCCGGCAGATAGCAGCAGTGGGCGTTTCATCGTCCGACCGGCTGTAAAACGGCGGGTTCAGCCAGCGCGCTAATTGGGCGCGCGCCGCCGTCGGACCAGTCCCAACCGAGCAACATGCCCAGCGCCGCCAGACCTGGACCGTCAATCATCCAGCTTTTGACCACTTCCACCGCCACGCGTAACCTCTTCTCAAACCATGCCTGAGCCTTGCACTGCCGGTTAGCCTATCTATAGCCGAGGCCGCAATGGAGCTTGAGCTGTCCCAAGAGAAAATCGCCGCATTGGCGCGGCGGATCGACCGGCCGCTGGTCTTGGTCGGGATGATGGGCGTGGGCAAGACCAGCGTGGGCCGCCGGCTGGCAGCGCAGCTGCACTTGCCCTTCACCGACGCCGATGAAGAAATCGAACGCGCGGCGCAAATGTCAATCCCCGAGATGTTCGAACAATTCGGCGAGGCCTATTTTCGCGACGGTGAACGGCGGGTGATTGCGCGCCTGGTTGAAGGCGGGCGCGGGGTAATCGCAACCGGCGGCGGGGCCTTCGTCAACCCCGAGACCCGCGCGATGATCCTTGCCAAAGCGATTGCGGTTTGGCTCGACAGCGATATCGAGGTGCTGGTCGAGCGGGTGCAACGCAACGCCAACCGCCCGCTGTTGCAGGGCGGCGATCCGCGCGAAGTACTGACCCGGCTTAAAGCTGAGCGGGAAACCGCCTATGCCCAGGCACCTATCCATGTGACAAGCGGACAAGGCCCGCACACCCGCGCGGTTGGCGAGATTCTGAAAGGCCTCGACGCATGGCTGTGATTTCGGTCGACGTGGCTGGCCGCCCCTATGAAGTGCGGATCGCGGCAGGATTGCTCGCGGATCTGCCGCAGCAGTGCAGCCCGCGCCTGCGCAAACGCCGGGTGCCGGTGGTGACCGACACTAATGTCCATGCCGCTTGGGGTCCGACGGTCGAACATGCCTTGCACGAAGGCGGGCATGAGGCGGTGTGGCGGATCCTGCCAGCGGGCGAAGCGAGCAAAAGCTGGGAGCAGCTGGCGGCCACGACCGACTGGCTGCTGGCTGAGGAGGTTGAACGCGGCGATCATGTGCTGGCGTTGGGCGGCGGGGTTATCGGCGACCTGACCGGGTTTGC
>JAYTIS010000217.1:0-1690 GCA_043731725.1 Novosphingobium sp. | reverse complement strand
ACCGACGCCTGGTCATGGGACGCGCCGTTCAGCCACACCGCCCGGCGCTGGGCCGAAAATCGCAACCCGGCGATCATCTGGGAAGGCCACAAGGCTGGCCGCATCCGCCCCTACTGGCAGATCGAGAAGCTCACCAATCTGGAAAGCGTGCCGGCGTTCGGATTCACCTTCAGCTGCTTCCCGGTCAAGATCGACGGCGCCAGCGCGGGCTGGATCCGCGCGGTGGCGCTGATCGAATAATTTAGGGACAGTCCCAAAATTATGCCTTCACCACCCCGTGCTCGATCAGGCTGCGCGCGCAGTCGACGATCGATTCCTCGGGCGGACGCGGTTTCCAGCCCAGCACGCTCTGAGCACGCGCGGAACTAGTCGCGCGAGTGCGGCCGAGCTCACCGAGCAGTTGCCGTGCCGGCGGCATGAACCACGACAGTACGTGAACGGCCCAATCAGGCATCCGCCGGGTCGGCACTTTGCGCGCCTGCGGGCCAAGCTTCTCGCGCAGGACAGCCGCCATGTCAGCGAATTTGAAGAACCGGCCCGAACTGCCGAGGAACCGCCCATCCCGAACCTTGTCGGCGGACGCTTCGAGCGCCAGCACGTGCAGATCGGCAATATCGCGCAGGTCAACAATGCTGAAGCCGACGTCGGGCAAGGCCGGGATCGAACCGTTGAGCAGCCGCAGCACCGGCTCAACCGAGGCGGCAAAGTCGCCGCCCTGCACCGGCCCCAGCACCATCACCGGACAGACCGAGCAGTATTCCATATCGCCGCCCTCAGCCGCGACCCAGTCGCGCGCGGCGCGCTCGGCAATGGTCTTCGACTTGATGTAAGGCTGCACGCCGGGTGCATTGATGTTGGTCCAGTCGTTTTCATCGTACTCGCTCTTTCCCGCCGGGTGGCCGTAAGCAATCGCTGCGGCTGACGAGGTCATCACGAAGCGCTTGACCCCGGCGGCCTTGGCAAAGCGCAGCGCGCGCAACGCGCCTTCACGCGCCGGCACGATCAGGTCGTTCTCGTCCTGGGGCACTTCCGCGGGGAACGGCGAAGCCATGTGACAGACCGCATTGCAGCCCGCCATTGCCTCGGCCCAACCCTTGTCGTTCATCAGATCGGCAGCGAAGAATTTGAGCGTTGCGGGGGTGCCACCCAGCTGCGGGCGCAATTCTGCCTCGCGCGACAGGCTGCGCACGGTGGTATGCACCGTCCAGCCATTGGCGAGAAGCTGACGGATCGTCTCACCCGCGATGTAGCCGCTGCCGCCGCTGACCATAACTGTGCCTGGCATCAAAGTTCTCCCTAAAACCGCAACATGAAGCGCCGCACCAACGCGGGCGAGATTGATTCGAGCACGCGTAGCATTTTTACCTGGCCGACATTGGCTTCGTAAGCGCCGCGTTCCATCGCGCTGATGATCTGCCGCGCGCATTCCGGCGCGGGCAACTTCCCGCCGGTCAACTCGACGGTCATCCGGGTATCGACAACCGGCGGCAGAACTTCCAGCACATGCACAGGCGTATCCTTCAACTGCGCGCGAAGTGCCATTGTGTAGCTGCGCAGCGCGGCCTTGGTCGCGCAATAGACCGGCGATCCAGCCATCGGGGCAATGGCCAGCCCCGATGTGACATTCACGATCAACGCCTCAGGCCGCGCCTTGAGCGTGCCCATCAGCCCGGTGATCAGGTGGATCGGT
>JAYTIS010000216.1:0-5613 GCA_043731725.1 Novosphingobium sp. | reverse complement strand
GCCGTCAGCCGCCGAATAGGGACCCTTGCGATAGTCGAGCGCGCCGGCGAGCTCGGGGATCAGGAAATTGACATCGGTCCAGCCCTGACCATGACTGTGGCTGCGCTGATTGACCAGCATCCCATCGATCGTGGTGCGCAGATCCGTCCCGTGATCGAGATTGAACCCGCGCAGGTAAAATTGGTTGGCCTTGCCCTCACCGCTGTGCTGGCTGACGATCAGCCCCGGAGTGACTTCTAGCAGCTCGCCCGGCCGATAGACGGTTCGGGCAGCGAGCTGCTCGGTCGTCACGACGCCAGCGTTGGCACTGTCGGCAATCCCGAGCTGACTGGTGCGCGAACCGGTGACGATGATCGTTGCGGGATCGACTGGCGGGATCGGTTGCTTGCGCGGCGACGATTGGTCGGTGTCTGGGGAGGAGCCCGTCGTTTGCGAGAAAGCAGAAGTGGCCATTGTGCCGGCCGACAGCGCGGTCAGAGACAAGAGCCATACAAACTTCGTCATCGGCTTTCTGCCCCACCTGTGCGCGCTTAAGGACAATACGCCGTGCTTCGACGAAAGATCCGCCGGCTGCATAATTTTTTTTGAAAAGTTAGGCGGGCACTCAACTGAGGCGCATATTGCAATGCGCTCTGGGCCATCCTGCAGCTAGCGCGGGCTGGAATTTTGACCGCTAAAATGCCACAATGCGGCGGAATTGGCGGCACAGAATTGGAAGCGGTATGCAACGGATTACGATTTCACTCGACGACCCCTTGGCTAAGGCGCTCGACGAACATCTGCAAGCGACCGGCTATCACAGCCGGTCGGAGGGCGTGCGCGACCTTGTTCGCGACACGATGGGCCGCCACCAGAACGACCATTCGGCTCACAAGTACAGTGTGGCCAACTTGTCGTATATTTACGACCGGCGGGTGCGCCAACTGGCGAACCGCTTGTCCGAAATGCAGCATGCCCATCACGATCTGATTGCGTCGACGACTTCAGTGCCGCTCGATCACAGCAGCAGCCTCGAAAGCGTGATGCTCAAAGGGAAAACGGTTGCCTTGAGACAGTTCACGGACAGCATCCGGGCGGAGCGAGGGGTCCGGTCAGTGGTTCTAAACCTCGTCGGTGTCGAGCCTGGAGATCGCCATGAACACCAGCATGACCACAGCCACACCGGTCACGCACATTTGTCGCCGACGGTATCGTAGGTCTTGCTGCTCAACTCCAGTTCGAAAGTTATTTGGCAGCAAGGCCCGCAACGCGATCTACGCCAACCCCCTTTCCTACTCCCCCAACCCCTGCCAAGATCGCCGTCGCGCAGAAATCGGCGGGTTTTTTGTTTTTTGTACCCTGTGAACTTTGTAAACTTCCGCTTGCCTCGGCTATGGACCCCAGATGACCAAAACCTATGACGCATTGATCATCGGCGGGGGGCACAACGGGCTCGTCTGCGCGTTCTATCTGGCCAAGGCGGGCATGCGAGTGCGGGTGCTGGAGCGGCGGCATATTGTCGGCGGGGCGGCGGTGACCGAGGAGTTTCATCCCGGTTTTCGCAATTCGACCGCGAGCTACACGGTCAGCCTGCTGCGGCCCAAGGTGATCGCCGATATGCGGCTGCACCACTATGGCTACCGCGTGATCGAGCGGACGATCTCGAACTTCTTCCCGTTTGCGGACGACTACCTCAAGCTGGGCGGCGCGCCGGGACGGACCGAGGCGGAGTTTGCGCGGTTCTCCACCAAGGACGCGGCGGCCTATCCGGCTTACGACAAAGCGCTGGAGCAGGTCGCCAATGTGCTGCGCGATCTCAGCCTGAAGATCCCGCCCAATCTGGGCGGCGGATTGCCGGCGTTGCTGGCGGCGGCGAAGCAGGGCTGGCCGATGGCGCAGCTCGATATTTCGGTGCAGCGCGATCTGCTCGATATGTTCACCAAATCGGCACGCAGTTTCCTCGATGGCTGGTTCGAGCATGACTATGTCCAGAGCGCGTTCGCGTTCGATGCGGTGGTCGGCAATTATGCCGGGGTCTCCACCCCCGGATCGGCCTATGTCTTGCTGCATCACGTGTTCGGCGAGGTGAACGGCAAGCTCGGCGCGTGGGGCCATGCGGTGGGCGGGATGGGCGCGATCACGCAGGCGATGGCGCGCGCTTGCGAAGACGCCGGGGTCGAGATCAGCCTGGAGGCGCCAGTCGCTCAGGTTCTGGTCGACGGCGGCAAAGTTGTTGGCGTGAAACTGGAGAGCGGCGAGGAGATTGCCGCCAGCGTGGTCGCCTCGAACGCGGGGCCGGCGCTGCTGTACAAGCAGCTGGTCGATCCGAGCGATCTGGACGCCGATTTCACCCGCCGGATTGCGGGGTTCAAGACTTGTTCGGGCACGTTCCGAATGAATGTCGCGCTGAGCGAATTGCCGTCGTTCTCAGTGCTGCCAGGCAAAGAACAGGCCGAGCACCACACCGCCGGGATCATCATCGCGCCGAGCATGGATTACATGGATCAGGCGTTTTACGACGCCGAGCAATTTGGCTGGTCGAAGCAACCGATTGTCGAGATCAAGATCCCTTCAACCGTCGATGACAGCCTCGCCCCGTCAGGACAGCATGTCGCCAGCCTGTTCTGCCAGCAATTCGATCCCAAGGTCGATTGGGACACCCACCGCGAGGAAGTCGCCGACTTGATCATCGATACGGTCAATGCCCACGCGCCCAATTTCAAGGCCAGCGTGATTGCGCGGCAGATCCACTCGCCGCTCGATCTGGAGCGCAAGTTTGGGCTGATCGGCGGCGATATCATGCACGGAAATATGGGGATCGACCAGCTGTGGTCAGCGCGCCCGGTGCTGGGCCACGGTGACTATCGCGGGCCGATCAAGGGGCTCTACATGTGCGGCGCGGGCACTCACCCGGGCGGCGGGGTGACCGGCGCGCCGGGGCACAACGCGGCGGCGGCTATTCTCAGCGATCGGCCACTGCTGCGGAAGATTTTGCGGAGCTAACGAACGGATAGAGCGCCAGGCCGAGCGCGATCAGCCCGCCGCCGTAGAGCATCGCTTCGAGCCCGAGGCCCCATTCGGCCCACAGTGTGAACAGCGCCGCCACCACAGCAGCGGCTACCACCCGCGCTTCGCCGCGCAGCAGCTTGAGCGCGGCCAGCGCGCTGAGCAGATAGGCCACCAACCCGGCCGCGATGCTGACCGAGCCAATGAATTCGAACAGCTTGCCCATGCCCTTCTGCGCGTTGAGCAAGGCCATGATGGAAAGGAGCAGACTCGAGACGACATGCCCGCGCAGTGGAATGCCGCGCGCGCTTTCCTTGGCAAACCAGGCTGGAAACACCCCGCCGCGCGCCATCGCCCAGGGCATTTCGCCTTGAACCAGGATCCAGCCGTTGAGCGCCCCGAACGCGCTGATCGCGGCGAACAGCGCGACCACTTGCGCAATCCCGCTGCCGAAGGTCTTGCCCAGAAAGGCGGCGACTGGGGCGGGTGAGGCGGCGGCTTCACCGACCGGCATGTAGAACGCGAAGGCCAGCGAGATGCCGAGGTAGATCAGCCCGGTCAGCGCCACCCCGATCAGTGTGGCGCGGGGCACGTTGCGCGCTGGGTCCTGTACCTTGTCGGCGGGTACAGTGGCGGATTCGAGCCCGAGGAAGCCCCAGAAGGTTAGCCCGGCAGCCACCGCGATATTGCCCGAGGTCAGCGGCACCCCGGGATCGGGAGCATGCGGCGCGCCGCTCAGCGCGAACCAGCCGGCCAACAGGATCAGCCCCAGCAGCGGGATGACTTTGAGCAGCGTGGTCACCGCCTGCACGCGCCCGGCGGCGCGTATTCCGGCCAGATTGACCAAGGTCAGCAGCCACACGCAGCCCACCGCCAGCACCGCAGGCAGCCCCGGGACGGTGCCGATCGCCGGAAAGATCAGGCTGAGATTGCTCACTACTGCGATGGCAATCGCGCCGTTGCCGACCCAAGTCATTACCCAGTACGACCAGGCTGCGACATAGCCGGCGAGCGGCCCGAACGCCGCGTCAGCATAGGCATAGGGTCCGCCCGCGCGCGGGATCTTGGCGCTCAGCCGTGCGAAAATCAGCGCCAGACACAGCGCACCGCCCAGTGTTATGATCCAGCCGATCGCCTGATTCCAGCCCAGCGGGGCGAGCGTGGCGGGCAACAAATAGATGCCCGAGCCGATCATGTTGCCGATCACCAAGGCGAGCAAGGCCCAGAAACCCAGCACCCGCTTGTCGGCGATGGTCATGCGTTTTCCCCTTCGCCGGGCAGACTATCGCTTGAACTCGCCGCGTCACCATGTTTCTGGGGTAACTATGGCAACCGTCACTACTCACAGTTGGCTCTCGCGCCTTGGCAAATACCATCCGCGCTTGATCGAGGCGGCGCTGGCGATGAACGAGAACGACGTGCCGCGCGCCGAACCGCTGCTGCGCGCACAGCTCAAGGAATTCCCGTTCGATGTCGCCGCGATCCGCTTGTTCGCAGAACTCGCCGGGCGCCTCGGGCGGTACAAGGATGCTGAAAACCTGCTGCGCCGCGCGTTGGAACTATCGCCCTCATTCACCGCCGCGCGCGCCAATTTGGCGCTGGTCTTGTACCGCCAGAACCGCCCCGAAGAGGCGATTGCCGAGCTCAATCAGGTTACCGCCGAAGAGCCTGACAGCACCGGCCACTTCAATCTGCAAGCGGCCGCCTATGGCCGGATCGGCGAGTTCGAAGACGCCTTGCAGCTGTACGAACTGGTGCTCGAAAAAGCCCCCAATCAGTCACGGATCTGGATGAGCTATGGCCATATGCTCAAGACCGTGGGGCGCAGCGCCGATGGGGTGACGGCTTACCGCAAGGCGATCGCGCTGCTGCCAGAACTAGGCGAGGCGTGGTGGAGCCTCGCCAACCTCAAGACGGTCAAATTCAGCGATGCCGATATCGCCGCGATGGAGGCGGGCCTGGCGCGCGGCGATATCGCGGGCGAGGACCGCTTTCACCTCGATTTCGCGCTGGGCAAGGCGCTCGAGGATCGCGGATCGGCGGATGCGGCCTTTGCGCATTACGACGCAGGCAATGTGCGGCGCCGTCAGTCGCTCGACTATTCGGCGGATGAGACCAGCCGCTATGTCGACAAGCTGATCGAAGTGGTCACACCCGAATTTATGACTTCGCGCGCCGGGCAGGGCTGCGATGCGCCCGATCCGATTTTCATTCTTGGTATGCCGCGCGCGGGCTCGACGCTGGTCGAGCAGATCCTTGCCAGCCACAGCCTGATCGAGGGGACCAGCGAGCTGCCTGACATTCCGGCGCTGGCGCGGCGCGACCCGCGCTACCCCGCCAACCTGCCCGAGCTTTCGGCAGCGCAGCTGCGCGCGCTGGGTGAGGAATACCTCCAGCGCACCCGGATCCAGCGCAAGAGCGAGCGGCCGTTGTTCATCGATAAGCTGCCTAACAACTGGGCCCATTTAGTGTTCATCCGGCTGATCCTGCCCAACGCCAAAATCATCGACGCGCGGCGGCATCCGCTGGGCTGCTGCTTTTCGAACTTCAAGCAGCATTTCGCGCGCGGCCAAGCGTTCAGCTACAGCCTGGACGATATGGGGCGCTATTACGCCGACTATGTCCGGC
>JAYTIS010000215.1:0-1616 GCA_043731725.1 Novosphingobium sp. | reverse complement strand
ATGCGCCTGCTCTTAGCGATCTTTCTGCTATTTTGCGTCACGGCACCGGCCATCGCCCAGGATGAAGCAGGCGTACGGCGCGCATTCCTCTTTGCGTTTCCGGTCTACAAGCTTGCGCAGACGCGCGCCGCCGCGCTGGCCCACGCCCGCACCGATCCAAATGGAGGTTTCAACACCTTCGTCCATCGCCAAACTCTTTCTGACGCCAACAGCCGCACTGTCACCACGCCGAACAACGACACGCTGTATTCGTCAGCGTGGCTCGATCTGTCGGGAGGCCCAGTGGTGCTCGAAATGCCGGCGCTGCCCTCGCGTTATCACTCGGTCGCTTTGATGAGCGCGTTTACCGACGATGTTGCGGTGCTTGGCACCCGCGCACAGCATGGCCGCGGTGGTCGTTTTCTGCTGACCGGCCCGTCCTGGCACGGATCGGTTCCAAAGGGCATGATACGGATAGCCATGCCGACCGACGATGGCTGGGCATTGTTGCGGGTTCTGGTTGATGGGCCGGCCGATCTCCCAGCCGCCGTAGCCGCCCAAGCACGTTTCAGGCTGACACCTCTTATGCCGCGGCGACCGGTCCGGGTCTGGACCGCTGCGACCCCGACTCAGCCAAGTCCGGCTGAACTACTCACCGTGGTCAATGTAGCGTTGGGACGCGGGCCGATGCCGCACGAACGGTTGCGGGTAGCGGCTGGTCATTCCAGCTTCGGCATCATCCCTGGGAAAATCCACGCTTGGAGTGAACTCACCCCGGCAGTCAGGCGCACCTGGCAGGATCAGATGCCGGCACTGATGGCTGAGCTGCGCAACGGGTTCTCGGCCGTGGAGACCGAACACAACGGATGGTCCTATCCGCGCAAAGGCATGGGAGAATTTGGGGCGGACGACTATTATCGTGCAGCGGTCGCGCTGGGCGGGCTGGCGGCATTGCCGGCGAAAGAGGCCATGTATATCTCCGGGACGCGGGACCGTGAAGGGGCACTTTTGCAGGGAAGCCAGCGTTACCGGTTGCACTTGCCGCGGGATATTCCGGTCGATGCCTTCTGGTCGTTGTCGATGTACGAATTCGCACAAGACGGCCGCTTGTTTTTTACTCCCAACGCGATTGGACGCTATGCTGTCGGCAATCGCACAAGTGGACTTAGGCGCAATGCCGACGGCAGCCTGGATCTGTTGATCCAACACGACCTGCCGGGCCTTGACGAACGCGCAAACTGGCTGCCCGCGCCTCTGGGTCCTTTCCGCCTAACTTTCCGCGCCTATCTGCCGCGCCCGGCGTTTTCTAGCGGGGCCTTTCGGATCGATCCACTCATCCCGCTGCCCGATAGCATGTCGCGTCCGACGCCCCGATGGCGGCCGTAGAAACCGGTACGGTAAGTTTGTTCGACGCTGCTTGATCCCCCGCCCGAGCCTCCATCGTGGCATCGGGTCGAGGGTTTGATGGCTATTTTTTCGGTTACTCCATCGAGCGTCACAGTGCGGCGACGACAGCCTCAGCGCGCGCGAACAACGCCGGATCAACGTGCAGGCCCGAAGCTGCGGCATTTTCGTCGAGCTGTTCAGGGCGGCTCGCACCGACAATGGCCGACGCTACGTTCGGCTCGCGCAGTATC
>JAYTIS010000214.1:0-1865 GCA_043731725.1 Novosphingobium sp. | reverse complement strand
GAAGGCTATCGCAAGGCGATCCGCCTGATGGAGCTGGCGGGCCGGTTCGGGCTGCCGGTTGTCACCTTGGTCGATACTTCGGGCGCATTCCCCGGGATTGAGGCGGAAGAGCGCGGCCAGGCCGAAGCGATCGCCCGCTCGACTGAGGCGTGTCTGGCGCTGCCGGTGCCGATGGTCGCGGTAATCGTGGGTGAAGGCGGCTCGGGCGGCGCGGTCGCGCTGGCCAGCGCCGAACGCGTGCTGATGATGGAGCACGCGGTCTACGCGGTGATCTCGCCGGAAGCCGGCGCTTCGATCCTGTGGCGCACGGCCGACAAGGCGCCGGAAATGGCTGAGGCGATGAAAACCACGGCGCAGGATCTCCTGTCGCTGGGCGTGATTGACCGGATCGTGGCCGAACCGGTCGGCGGCGCGCACCGCGCACCGGCGCAGGCGGCGCACACCCTTGCCGAAGCAATCGGCGCGGAGCTCGACAAGCTTGGCAAGCTGTCTTCAGATCAACTCCGCGCGGCCCGCGAAGAACGCTTCCTGCGGATCGGTGAGAACTGAGACGGTCAGGGATCGTTCAGCGCAGACTGGAGTTATAGGCCGGCACAATCCTGAATTAACTTGAGGGGAGCACTTATGAATTTGGGTCGAACAGCGCGTTACCTGCTTGGCGCGGCAATTATCATGGGCACCGTTTCAGGCTCAAGCCTGCCCGCCGCAACCGCGCCGGTGCCCACTTCAATCAGCGCCAAGGATAAAGCCGAAGGCGCCAAAGCGAACCCCCAGCTGGTGGCCGAATACGGCGGCGCGCTGACCGGGCCGCAGGCGAACTATGTGGCGACGATCGGCAAGAAGATCGCGGTACAGTCGGGGCTGAGCAACAGTTCGAGCGACTTCACCGTCACGCTGCTCGACAGTTCGATCAACAATGCCTTCGCGATTCCGGGCGGCTATATCTACACCACCCGCCAGCTGGTCGCGCTAATGAACAACGAGGCCGAGCTCGGCGGTGTGCTAGGCCATGAAACCGCGCACGTCGCCTTGCGCCACAGCGCGCAGCGGCAAGGCGCGGCAACCAAAAACCAGATTATCGGCGTGGTCGGGGCGATTCTTTCCGGCGTCGTGCTGGGCGGCAGCAACAAGATCGGGCAGTTGCTGCAGTCTGGCTTCATGCAGGGCTCTCAGCTGTTGACGCTCAAGTTCTCGCGCAGGCAGGAAAGCGAAGCCGATTCCTACGGGGTCCAGTACCTGCGCAAGGCGGGCTACGATCCGCGCGCAATGTCGACCGTGCTGCAGAGCCTGGCCAACCAGAATGCGCTCGATGCAAAACTGATGGGGACGAGCGATCAGGTGCCCGAATGGGCTTCAACGCACCCCGATCCCGCGTCGCGCGTGGTGACGGCGGCCAATCTGGCGGGAACCGCGACCGGTGTGACTAACCGCGATACCTTCTTGGCCCGGATTGCGGGGCTGACCTATGGCGATTCGGCTGCGCAAGGTTACGCCGAGGGCCGCAGCTTCAAGCATGCGGTTGAAAAGCTCGCCTTCGATGCCCCCGCCGGCTTCTACCTTGTCAACGGGACACAGGCCGTCGCCATAAGCGGCACTTCGGGCAAGGGGCAGTTCACCACCGCTGCCTTTAATGGCAATCTTGATGCCTATGTAACCGCGCAATTTGCTGCGCTGGCGCAGTCCAACCAGACGCAGCTGACGCCATCGGCGATCCAGCACACCACGGTGAACGGGATTCCGTCGGCCTATGCCACTGCGCGGGTGGCCAATGGCACCAGCCAAGTCGACGTGACGGTGTTCGCCTACCAATGGACTGCCACGCAGGCGTACCACTTCCTGACCATTACTCAGGCGGGGCAGAACCC
>JAYTIS010000213.1:0-4566 GCA_043731725.1 Novosphingobium sp. | reverse complement strand
GGGCAAATAAACGAAGCGCAACTTTTCGGCCCCATCAGACCACAGTGGCGTATTGAGCCGATAGGGTGTGACGCCCAGCGCAGGCCGCTGCAAAGAAATGTCTGCGAAGAAGCCGTACGCGCTCAGCGTGGTCGGATATCCGCTGCCGATTACTGCGGCGTCGTTGACCACGGGCGCGCCCTGCGCAACCGGGCGCCCTACCAGACGTGCGGCCGGATGCGCGGCCAGCGCGGAGCCGGCCAGAACCAAAGCGGCAGCCAGGATTCTCACGTCAACATCCTCAAGGACGCGCTCGGGCGTCCAGCGCGACAGGCGCGCCCGTCGGAGAGGCCGCCAATACCTTCCCTTTGGCGCGAACATCGACCAGCCCGGGTTTGTTCGCAGCCATCCCGATTTTGCCGCTCGGCTGGCCCAGCGCGAGGATGTGCGTGTCTTGCCCAATCACCGCTGGCGGGCCGCCCTGCCCGTCCCACACCACCGCCGGTAAGGCGCCGCCAAACGCCGCCAGCAGCTGCTGCGCGCCCGGGATCTGCGGTTCATTACCGCCGCCGCGCACCACATTGCCGTCAATCAGCACGTGGCGGGGAACCGGATTGTAAGTTTTGTCGGTGAATTCGCGCGGATAGGAAACCACCAGCACTTGCGCGGTAGGGTTATTGACCAAGGTGTTGCCGCGCACGGTCACCATGTCATTGGCCATCACCATCACCCCAGTCCCGCGCCGAACGCTGGCGACGATATTGCCTTTGGGGGCAAAATTGGGAGTGTCATTGGCGACCACTAGGTTATCCACGATCAGCGTATTTCCCCCGCCCATCACTGGCAGGTTGGGCAGATCGAACACCAGAATACCGCCGGTGTTACGCGTCACCAGATTACCAGTAACCAGCGCGTCGCGGCTGTTTTCAATCTCGATCCCGGCCACCGATTGCTCGACCAGATTATAACGCACCGTGATCGCCTTCGATTGGCCCACATAGATCCCAGCATCCGAAGCGCCCGAAACCTTGCAGCCATCGACCAACACCCCGGTGCTGGAGACCGGATAGATCCCGTAAGCGCCGTTGGTTTCCTTTGATCCGCCAGTCCAGGCCACGCGGACGCGGTAATAGACGATATTGTTTGCGCCCTTGCTTTTAATCCCGTCACCGTGGGTATTCTCAACCGCAAAATCGCGCAGAGTAACGTTGGCCGAGGTCACCAGCAGGCCCTCACCCGCACCCTTCTGGCCCGAGAAATCGAGCACACTCGCGTCCATCCCCGCACCGCGCAGCGTGACGCCGCTGGCATCGAGCGACAGCCCGTCGGTCAGCACGAAGCGTCCGGCTCCCAGCTCGACCACATCACCCGGCTGGGCTGCGATCAACGCCTCCTGCAAACGCGACTGCGCCCCGTCTCCGGCGGCGACCCCAATCGTCTTGGCGTGAAGCGGGGCAGTCAGGACAAGCGCCGAGACCGCAGTGATAAAAGCTGTTAGCATTCTCATGGGCATTATGATGGACTGACAGCCGTGTAAGTCAATCCAGCAGAACCCCTAGCGCGCCAATCCAATCGAGCACAGCGCGGCAGAACTTGCGGTAACCTCGATCGCCTCAGGATCGCCAACGCGCCGCACCGCGTTCAGGAACTGGCTGAGCGAGCGGTTCGAACCACGCAGCTTTTTGAGCCGATTGAGCTGCAACAGGCTGAGTTTGTCAGTCATCCGGTTTGCCATGCACGCCGCGGTGGCATCAGACAGCCCGGCATCGATCATCGCGCTTTTGACCTGCCCGTAAGCGAGTTTGGAGGGGGTACAAGCAGCGAGGGCTGCAAGCGTCATAATGCACCAAACGAGGAATATTTCGTTTTTCGTCACCCCGGCGCAGGCCGGGGGCCAGACCCGCACAAACAAACGACGCTTCGCGACTTCATGTGTTGAACTGGGTCCCGGCCTGCGCCGGGATGACGGGGAGGATAGCCCTGCGCATCAATGCGATAACGCCTTGTTGATATCCTCAACCATCTTCTTGGCATCGGCGAGCAGCATCATCGTTTGATCCATGTAGAACACGTCGTTATCAACCCCGGCATAACCGACCCCGCCCATGCTGCGCTTGATGAACATGATGGTTTTGGCTTTTTCGACATCGAACACTGGCATCCCGTAAATCGGTGAGCTCTTGTCGGTCTTGGCGGCCGGGTTGACCACATCATTGGCGCCGATGATGAAGGCGACGTCGGTTTGGGCGAATTCACCGTTGATGTCTTCCAGCTCGAACACTTCATCATATGGAACATTAGCTTCGGCCAACAGCACGTTCATATGCCCCGGCATCCGTCCTGCAACAGGATGGATTGCATATTTAACCCGCACGCCCTTGGCCTTGAGCTGATCGCCCATTTCGCGCAGCACGTGCTGCGCCTGCGCCACCGCCATGCCGTAACCGGGAATGATGATCACCTGCTCGGCCTCACCCAGCAGGAACGCGGCGTCTTCGGCGCTGCCGCGCTTCCACGGACGGTCAGTCTTGGCACCGTCACCGCTCGCAGCAACGGCCCCGAAACCGCCAGCGATCACTGAAATGAAGCTGCGGTTCATTGCCCGGCACATGATGTAGCTGAGGATCGCGCCCGACGAGCCGACCAGAGCCCCGGTAATGATCATCGCGGTGTTGTGCAGCGTAAAGCCCATCGCCGCCGCCGCCCAGCCCGAATACGAGTTGAGCATCGACACCACCACCGGCATGTCCGCCCCGCCAATCGGAATGATTAGCAGGAACCCGATCAGGAAGCTGAGCGCGGTAACGGCGGCGATTACCGACAGCGACTGATCCAGGGTGAAATAGCCGGTCAATCCGATGATCGCGGCGATTGTGCCAAGGTTGATCACATGCCGCAGCGGCAGCAGGATCGGCGCGCCGCTCATCCTGCCGGCGAGCTTGAGGAACGCGATCACCGAGCCGGAAAAGGTAATCGCACCGATAGCGATGCCAAGGCCCATTTCGACCCGGCTTTGGGCCTCGATCACGCCATCAGCGCCCGCGATTCCGAACGCGGTGGGGTTAAGGTAAGCTGCCCAGCCGACCAGCACTGCGGCCATGCCGACGAGGCTGTGGAACGCCGCGACCAGCTGCGGCATATCGGTCATCTTGATCCGGCGGGCGGTGATCCAGCCGATGCCTCCGCCAATTGCAATGGCCACAGCGAGTTCAGGCAGCGTCGCAAAACTATGCGTCAGCAGCGTCGTCACCACAGCAATCAGCATGCCGATCATGCCAAAACGATTGCCGCGCTGTGAGGTGCTCGGCGAACTCAGCCCGCGCAGCGCCAGAATGAACAGCACGCCCGAGGCGAGGTAAGCCAACATCGCCCAGGCGGGAGTTGCCAGATGCTCCATCACGGCGTCTCCACCTTGGGTGCGCTGGGGGCAGCAGTCCGGTCCTTCTTCTTATACATCGCCAGCATCCGCGCAGTCACCGCGAACCCGCCGAAGATATTGACGCTGGCCAAGACCACCGCCAGCAGTCCGAGCCACTTCGATGAGGCGGAGCCCGCCGCAGCCGAGGCAATCAGCGCGCCGACAATGATCACGCTCGAGATTGCATTGGTCACCGCCATCAAGGGTGTGTGCAGCGCCGGGGTGACCGACCACACGACGTAATACCCAACAAAGCAGGCCATGACGAAGATGCTGAGAATACTGATAAAGTCCACTTAATCCTCCCCGGTACGGGGAGGGGGACCGTCCGCAGGACGGTGGTGGGGGCTCACCGCACGCGCGGCGATTGCTTCGGCAGTGCCGACTGCATCCGCCAGCACACGCTGTGCAGAAACCCTCAAAACCCGATACCCGTTTTCTTCTATGAATTTGGTGCGCTCAACATCTTGCTCGGGGCGGTTGCCCATATCATGCACTATGCCGTCGACTTCGATAGCGAGGCGCGCAGCCGCACTGTAGAAATCGACTACATATGGGCCGATCGGGTGCTGGCGGCGAAATTTAAGGCCATTCGGACGAAGCCGCAGCGCCTGCCATAGCATTCGTTCTGGAAGGCTCATGTCGCAGCGTAGTTTGCGAGCGCGGTGGACAACGGAGCGCTGCGTGTGGGGAGAGCCCCCACCACCACCCTTCGGGCGGTCCCCCTCCCCGTGCCGGGGAGGCTCTGCGTCGAGTGAACTCACCCAATCAACCTCTCATGCACAACCTTGCCGCCCATGGTCAGCCGCACCGCATTACCAATCTCGTCATCGAGGACCGGACGCCCCGCATCCTTGTCCCAGAACGCGCTTAGGAAATTGAACAAATTGCGCGAAAACAGGGCTGAGGCGTCGGCCGCCAAATGCGCCGGGGTGTTAGACCAGCCGATCAGCTTGACCCCGTGCTTGACCACCACCTGATCCGCCACCGATCCCTCGACATTGCCGCCCTGCGCCACCGCCAGATCGAACACCACACTGCCCGGCTTCATCGTCGCGATCTGCGCATCGGTGATCAGTCTTGGTGCCGCCTTGCCGGGGATCAACGCCGTGGTGATCACTATATTTTGTTTGGCGATGTGAGCGGAGACCAGCTCAGCTTGCGCGGCC
>JAYTIS010000212.1:0-6887 GCA_043731725.1 Novosphingobium sp. | reverse complement strand
GCGGCTTCACGAACACCGTGGCATGGCGCAGATCGGGCGACATCCGTACCTCGGTGACGCTGACCGTGCGCGCGGTCAGCACTTCGTCATGCACCGCTTGCCGCGCGAGCAATTCGGATAACACATGGCGCACCTGCTCACCCACTTTGAGCAGGCGCACCGAGCGGGTTTCGGGGGTGACGGCGGGTTTGACCATCGGCGCTTGATGCAGAGCAGCAAACGGACCTTAAAGGGTCCGTTCGCGCTCCTCGACCTCGAACACTTCGAGCATATCGCCTGCCTTGATGTCGTTGGTATCCTGCAGCACCACCCCGCATTCAAGGCCGCCGCGCACTTCGGCGACATCGTCCTTGAACCGGCGCAGCGAAGCTATCGTAGTTTTCGACACGATCACGTCGGCGCGGGTAAGCCGCGCAAACAGGCCCTTCTTGATCAGCCCTTCGAGCACCACCAGACCAGCCGCCTTGTCGCGCTTGCCAGCCGGGAACACTTCCTTGACCTCGGCCCGGCCGAGCACGTGTTCGATCCGTTCGGGGCCCCAGATGCCGGCCATTTCCTTGGCCACTTCCTCGGTCAATTTGTAGATGACGTCGAAGTATTTCATCGGCACCTTGAACCGCTCGACCAGATCGCGCGCCTTGGCGTTGGGACGCACGTTAAAGCCGATCACCGGCGCGCCGCTGGAGTAAGCCAGATTAACGTCGCTCTCGGTAATCGCGCCGACGCCTGAGCTTAGCACGCGGACCTTGATCTCATCGTTGGAGATCCGGTTGAGCGCGTTGACGATGGCTTCGGCCGAGCCCTGGACGTCAGCCTTGATCACCACCGGGTATTCCAGCAAAGTTTGCTTTGCGGTCAGCGCGGAGAACATATTCTCAAGGCTGGCGGGCGCGGTTGTGGTGCGTTTGGCAGTGGCCCGCTCATGACGGTAAGCCGCCACTTCGCGCGCGCGCGCTTCGCTATCGACCACGGTCAGTACGTCGCCGGCCATCGGCACCCCGCCCAGACCCAGCACCTCGACCGGCAAGGCCGGTGGTGCCGTCTTGATCTGGCGGCCCTTGTCATCGAGCATCGCCCGGACGCGGCCCGAGTGGGTCCCGACCACCAGGATATCGCCGACCTTAAGTGTGCCGCGCATCATCAACACGGTCGCTAGCGGGCCCTTGCCCTTATCGAGCTTGGCTTCGATCACGGTCGCTTCGGCGGCGCGATCGGGGTTAGCGCGCAGTTCGAGCAATTCGGCCTGCAAGTTGATCTTTTCGATCAGCTGATCCAGCCCGGCGCCGGTCTTGGCCGAAAGTTCGACGTCCTGGACATCGCCCGACATCGCCTCAACCACCACTTCGTGTTCAAGCAGCCGTTCGCGGATTTTCTGGGCGTTGTACTCATTCTTGTCGCTCTTGGTGATCGCCACGATCATCGGCACACCGGCCGCTTTGGTGTGGTTGATCGCCTCGATTGTCTGCGGCATCAGCCCGTCATCGCCGGCCACCACCAAAATTACGATATCGGTGACATTGGCCCCGCGCATGCGCATTTCGGTGAAGGCTTCGTGGCCCGGAGTATCAAGGAAGGTGATCAGGTCGCCGCCCTTGGTCTTGATCTGGTACGCGCCGATATGCTGGGTGATCCCGCCCGCTTCGCCGCGCACTACATCGGTGCCGCGCAGGGCATCGAGCAGGCTAGTCTTGCCGTGATCGACATGGCCCATAATGGTCACCACCGGCGGCCGGGTCTGTAGCGTTTCATCAGAATCAACGTCCTCGGCGCTGTCGATATCGATATCGCTTTCCGAGACGCGGACGATGGTGTGACCGAATTCTTCGACCAGCAATTCGGCGGTATCCTGATCGATCACGTCGGTCATGGCGACCGGCACGCCCATTTTGAACAGCGCCTTGATCAGATCTCCGCCCTTTTCGGCCATGCGGTTGGCCAGTTCCTGGACCGAAATCTCTTCGGGCACGATTACATCGCGGGCCTGCTTTTCGCGCGGCTGGCTTTGCCCCGCAAAGTGCGCCCGCTTTTCCTTTTCGCGTGCACGCTTGAGCGCGGCGAGGCTGCGGGCACGCGCGCCTTCGTCCTCGTTTAGCGCCTTGCTGACGGTCAGCTTGCCAGCATGACGGCGCAGTTCGGGGGTCTTGTCGCGCGGGTGTGCCGGCTTTTTGGCGGGTTCGGGACGCTTGGGCGCAGCGATCGGCGTGAACCGGCGCGCTGCTGGTGCGGCGGCGCCACGCGGCGCTTCGTCGTCGCTTTGGGCCTCCACGACCTCAGCTGCAGTCTCAGCCACAGCTTCGACCGCGACTTCAGCGGCAGCCGGAGCGGCTTCGGGAGCCCGGGCGGCGGCGGGTGCGCTATCAGCCTTGGCGCCGTCCGGGCCACGGCGACGTTCGTCGTCCTGCGCGGCCAAGCGCTCTTCCTGTTCGCGGCGGCTGGCAAGCTCATTCGCATTCATGCGGGCTTCTTCGGCCTCGCGCAGCAAACGGCTCTGCTGTTCCTGGCGGGTTTCGTCAGACACGGCAGCGGGCTTGGGGGCAGGTGCGCGCGGCGCTTGTGCGACTGGAGCGGGCGGTTGCGGCGGCGGAGTCGGAGCAGCGACCGGCGCTTCGCCGGGCTTACCGATCAGCTTGCGGCGCTTAACCTCGACCACCACTTTATTGGTGCGGCCGTGGCTGAAGGTCTGCTGGACCTGGCCAGCTTCGACCGAGCGCTTAAGCCCTAGTGGCTTGCGGCCCAAAGTCGGTTTGTTGTCTTCGCTCATTTCAATCTAGCCCTTCAAAGCTCAATTCGTCGCCGGTGCAGCCGTCGCGGCCGTGCCTGCATCCATATCATGTTCGCTCGTTCGATCCTGGCCCAAAAAGCGCAATAAGCGCCGGAGCGGGAGTTCGAGGCGCGCCGCCGCGTCGCGGTCGGTCAGCGCCAGATGGACGACGTTGTCGCGGCCCAATGCCACAGACAGCGCTGCCCGGTCCAGTGGCAAGGTGACCCCGTGCAAGCCGGAGCCCTCTTCCTCGCGCCCGACCCGCCACGCCTGATCCAGCTTGCGCGAGCCATCTTCGCCCGCATCGCTGGCATGCGCCAGCCAGGTAACTTTGCCCATCCGCGCATTCTCTGCGATCCGGTCCGAACCGACCAACAGCCGCCCGCTTTTCATTTCCAGTCCAAGCCGGTCTGTGAAAGCACGGCGCAGCGCCATTTCGGCGCGTTCGGGCAAATCAGTAGGGATTGTCAGCTCCGCGCCTTTGAACGCGCGGGCCAGGGCGCCTTTGAGCTTGCCTTTGCTGATCGCGGTCTCAAGCTCGCCGCGCGAGACACCGATCCATGCCCCCCGCCCCGGCGCCCGCGCCAAAGCGTCAGGCAAGACATCGCCATCAGGTGAGATCGCCAGACGCAACAGATCGTCGCGGCCACCATGTGCCCCCGAAAGGACACACTTGCGCTCCGGATCAACCGCGACTGATCCGATATGGTTGGGCTGTTGAGCCGGTCCAGAGCTGCCGGAATCTAGCGGGTCATTGTGAGGAATCCGCATCGGCGGCCTCCTCTACTGCTGGCTCTTCGTCTTCGAACCAGTGGGCCCGCGCGGCCATGATGATCTCGTTGCCCTGTTCTTCGGACAGGTTGTAGTCGCCAAGCACGCCGCCCTTGTCTTCAGTGCGTTCGCGGCGAACCGGGGCGCTGCCATCGCGGCGGCGCTGTTCGGCGCGCTTCTTCGCAATCAGCTCATCGGTGGCGAGATCGGCCAGATCGTCGAGCGTCTTGATCCCGGCCTTGCCCAGCGTGACCAGCATGCCTTCGGTCAAGTGCGGCATCGCCGCCAGATCGTCTTCCACCCCCAGCGCACGGCGTGCTTCGCGGTGCGCTTCTTCGCGGCGTTCGAGCGCTTCGGCGGCGCGGCTCTGGAGCTCTGCGCCCAGTTCCTCGTCAAAGCCTTCGATGTTGGCCAATTCCGAAACGTCGATGTAGGCAACCTCCTCCAGCTCGCTGAACCCTTCGGCGACCAGCAGCTGCGACAGCGTCTCGTCAACGTCGAGCTCTTCTTCGAACATCTTTGAGCGCTCGGCGAATTCGCGCTGGCGCTTCTCAGAGCTTTCGGCCTCGGTCAGAATGTCGATCTGCGATCCCGTCAGCTGGCTGGCCAGCCGCACGTTCTGCCCGCGTCGACCGATTGCCAGGCTCAACTGGTCATCGGGTACCACCACTTCGATTCGGTTTTCTTCTTCGTCGATCACCACCCGGCTGACCGTGGCTGGCTGCAAGGCATTGACCACGAAGGTCGCAGTGTCTTCGCTCCACGGAATAATGTCGATCTTTTCGCCCTGCATCTCCTGCACGACGGCCTGGACGCGGCTGCCTTTCATGCCGACACAGGCACCGACCGGATCGATGCTCGAATCGCGGCTGATCACGCCTATTTTCGCGCGCGAACCTGGATCTCGTGCAGCCGCCATGATGGTGATGATCCCGTCATAGATTTCGGGCACTTCTTGCGCGAACAGGTTTTTCATGAAATCGGGATGCGCGCGGCTGAGGAAAATTTGCGGGCCGCGGTTCTGGCGCTCGACCTTAAGGATCAGCGCGCGAACGCGTTCGCCAACGCGGGCAACTTCGCGCGGGATCTGCTGATCGCGCCGGATCACGCCCTCGGCGCGGCCCAGGTTGACGATCACGTGGCCAAATTCGACCGACTTGATCACCCCGGTGACGACTTCGCCGCCGCGGTCCTTGAATTCCTCGAACTGACGATCGCGCTCAGCGTCGCGGACCTTTTGGAAGATTACCTGCTTGGCCGACTGCGCGTCGATCCGGCCCAGATCAACCGGAGGCAGCGGATCGACGATGAAATCGCCCAACTTGGCCTCGGCATCGAGCTTCTGCGCGGCCTTCAAGTCAACCTGCTTGAAGTAGTCTTCGACTTCTTCGACCACTTCGACCACGCGCCACAGCCGCAGATCGCCGGTACGCGGATCGAGCTTGGCGCGAATGTCGTTCTCTGCGCCATAGCGGTTGCGTGCAGACTTCTGGATCGCTTCTTCCATCGCCTCGATGACGATCGACTTGTCGATCATCTTCTCGGTGGCGACCGCCGTAGCAATCGCCAAAAGTTCGGCGCGGTTGGCGGAAATCGGACTGGCCATTATCAGTCTTCCTGTTCTTCTAGAATTTCGTCGGCACCACTGGTGTCGAGCGGGCGGGTGGCGGCAATCAGCCGGTCGGTCAAGACCAGCTTGGCGGATTGAATGTCAACAAGCGGAAAAGTCACCAAGCCGCTCTTCTTGTCTTCAAGCGATACGATATCGTCCGCGATGCCGATCAGGTCGCCCTGCACGGCTTTGCGATTCCCGTCGACCGGCGCCTTTAGCACGGCCCGCGCTTCATGCCCGGCCCAGTCAGAAAAATCCTTCGCGCGGGTCAGCGGACGGTCAATCCCCGGGCTGGAAACCTCAAGCCGGTAAGCCTCTTCGATCAGCACTTCGCCGGCTTCTTCGCGGGCGTCGAGCGCGTCGGAGACCCGGCGCGACAAGGCCGCACAGTCCTCAATTACCAGTTGCCCGGTGTCGGGCCGCTCGGCCATGATCTGCAAGGTCACCTCTTCGTCGCCAACCTCGGACTTGCCGAACACGATTACGCGCACGAGATCGAACCCGAGGGCCGCAGCCTCTGGTTCGACAAGTTCGGTAATGCGCGCGATATCCGCCATTCGTACTCCAGCCCGATGCATCGATGCTGCAAAGCGGTTCGGCGCCGGCCCCGTCTGGCGCCAGCCCCTGATTGCTTCACAATTTCGGGATTGACGGCCGAATAGGGGGACTTTCGGGAAAAGGCAAGGCCATGTTGCTGCGCCGCAACTAATCACCATTGATCGGGCCGATTGAGTGATCGAATGACCGATTGCCTAATCGCGCTCGCTCAACCCGTGCTTTTTCATCGCATGGCGCAGTTGATCGTAGCTTAAGCCCAGTGCCCTGGCGGTTTGCCGTTGGTTATAGCGGTGACGGGCTAAAGCTTGTTCTAGAATGGCGCGCTCGTGCGCATCGACTGCGCCGCGCAGATCGCTAACCTTATCCAAACTCGCGGCAGCGGCTGGGCGTGCAGGCATTTCGCCAGTTGGTTCCGATGGAACGCTGCGGTGACTTGGCGCAGATGGCTTCCACGGGCTGTCAAACGGGTCGAACACGATATGCGCGATTGGACTGTTCGCATCATCCCAGCGATAGACCGCCCGCTCGATCACATTCTTGAGCTCTCGCACATTGCCCGGCCATTGATAGTCCTCAAGCGACCGCACCGCGCCTTCGGAAAAGCCCGGCCACATTTCCCATTGCAGCTCGCTCGCCATGCGCCGCCCGAAATAGTCAGACAGCACGTGAATATCGCCCTCGCGCACCCTGAGCGGTGGCAGGGTTATCACCTCAAAACACAGCCGATCCAGCAAGTCGGAACGAAACAGACCCTCTTCGGCCAATCGGGGCAGATCCTCGTTGGTCGCAGCCACAATTCGCACATCGACTCGAACGGGACGCGACGAACCGATTCGTGTCACTTCGCCGTATTCAACCGCGCGCAGCAACCGTTCCTGCGCCGCCATCGACAAAGAGGCCAGTTCGTCGAGAAAAAGCGTCCCTTTGTCGGCTTCCTCAAACCTTCCTGCGCGGGCTCTGGTAGCGCCGGTAAAGGCACCCTGCTCATGACCGAACAACTCCGCCTCGATCAGCGTTTCCGGCAACGCGGCGCAATTCAGCGTGATGAGCGGTTCTTGCCAGCGTTTGCTGAGCTGATGGAGCCGTTCGGCGATCAGTTCCTTGCCGGTGCCGCGCTCGCCCACCACCAGTACCGGGCGGCGCATCGGCGCGGCGCGGCTGGTGCGTTCGACCGCATCGAGGAAG
>JAYTIS010000211.1:0-6552 GCA_043731725.1 Novosphingobium sp. | reverse complement strand
AATACCGATGGATATCATCCTCCTCGAACGTATCGAGAAGCTGGGCACGATCGGCGATGTCGTTTCCGTCAAGGACGGTTACGCACGCAATTACCTGCTGCCTGGCAAGAAGGCGCTGCGCGCCAACGCCGCCAACAAGAAGGTGTTCGAAGCCAATCGCGGCAAGATCGAAGCTGACAACGCGGTCCGCCGCGGTGAAGCCCAAACGCATTCGGCCGATGTCGATGGCAAGTCGGTGGTGCTGATCCGCGCCTCATCGAATGCCGGCCAACTCTATGGCTCGGTTTCAGTGCGTGACATTGTCGAAGCGCTCAATGCCGATGGTGCTGGCATCAACAAGTCGATGATCGTGCTCGAACGCCCGATCAAAACGATTGGCGTGTTCAACGTCAAGGTCACGCTGCACCCCGAAGTGGTGGTGACCGTCAAGGTCAACGTCGCGCGTTCGCCTGATGAAGCCGAACAGCAAGCGGCGGGAGTCGACGTGATCAGGGCCATGTTCGAAGACGACGCTGCAGCCGATGCTGCGACTGACTTCGAAGGCGGCGGCGGCGAATTGCCCGAAGACGAAGCGGCTCCGGCTGCCGAAGCTCCGGCTGGCGATGACGTAGAAACCGAAGCTGAAAGCTAAGCTAAACGCCGTGACAGAGTAAGGATTGGGGGCGCTACGGCGCCCCCTTTTCGTTGGTGCAATTGAAATGTTACCGATTTGCCGCTATAAGCCCGCGATGAAGATGACAGAAAAGCACATCGCGGAATTGGTTCGCGTTTACGATGAAGCCGTTACCACCCTGCAAGACGACATTGCCGCCTTTGCGGCCCACGGCACCCTCCCACCATCTGATCGCCGCGAAGTGCGGGCATGGTGCTACCCCGAAGTTCGGGTCTTTTACGGCGGCGAGCAGACCGGCAAAAACAAGACCCGCGCGTTCGGGCGACTGGCGCAACGCGGCAGTTTTGCGACCACGGTCACGCGTCCTGCGCTGTTTGCCGATTATCTGGACGAACAGCTGAGCCTGCTGGCCGAGGATTACACAATCGAGATCGAGGTCAGCCGCTCGGCGCAGGAAATCCCGTTCCCCTACGTGATCGATGCCAGTTCGAGTTTGGGCGGCCTCAGTCCGCAAGACCTGGCCAAGCATTTTCCAACCACAGAATTGGCGCTGATCGGTGACGAGTTGGCCGATGGGATTGGTGTTGCGGGACCTGCGGTCGACAGAACTCAGCCGCTCGCTTTGTTCGATGCGCTGCGCACCGATTTCAGTCTGGCCCGGCTGGCGCACTATACCGGCACCCGGATCGAAGACTTTCAGCGCTTCATCCTGTTCACCAATTACCATCGCTATGTCGATGAATTCGTTGACTGGGCGGCGATGCAATTGGACGGGGGCGACTATACTTCACTGACCGGCGCGGGCGGGCTTGAGCTGTCCAGCCAAACCGCCAACGCGCGCGGCAAATTGTCTGATACTGCGTGGCGGCGGCACCAAATGCCGGCTTATCACCTGACTCGCCCGGACCGCTCTGGGATTACCTTGGTTAACATCGGGGTCGGCCCGTCGAACGCCAAGACGATCTGCGATCACCTGGCGGTGCTGCGCCCCGAGGCTTGGCTAATGATCGGCCATTGCGGGGGTCTGCGCGATACCCAGCAGATCGGCGACTATGTGCTAGCTCACGCTTATCTGCGCGATGACAAGGTGCTCGACACTGTGCTGCCGCCCGAGATCCCGATCCCGGCGATTGCCGAAGTGCAGATTGCGCTGGCCCAGGCGGCTGAGATGGTCAGCGGCGATGTTGGCGCAAACCTTAAAAAGCGGATGCGGACGGGGACGGTCGCAACCACCGATGATCGCAACTGGGAGCTGCGTTATACCCATTCATCGCAGCGCCTCAGCCTGAGCCGGGCGATCGGGATCGACATGGAAAGCGCGACTATCGCGGCGCAGGGCTACCGCTTCCGCGTGCCCTATGGCACCTTGCTGTGCGTATCCGACAAGCCGCTGCACGGTGAGATCAAGCTGCCCGGGCAGGCCAACCGCTTCTACGAAGAAGCCATCGCCTCACACCTGCTGATCGGGATTACCGCGTGCAATTTGCTCCGCGCCGAAGGGGCCCGGCTGCACAGCCGCAAGCTGCGCGCCTTCCACGAACCGCCGTTCCGGTAAAAAAATGGCTCCTCTCCATCTTTGCCCCTTTCCCTTGGGCACAAATGGGGAGGTGGCAGACGCGGAGCGGCTGGCGGTGGGGTCTTTTCGCTGGCGTCGATACCCCTCCGTCAGTCCTGCGGACTGCCACCTCCCCATTTGCACTTCGTGAAAATGGGGAGGAGTTCAGCGGATCAGAAAATCGCGGATCGCCACACCCAGATCCGGTTTGGTTACGCACGACATATGCGTCCCCGGGATTACTGCAAGCTCGGCATCGGGAAGCGCTGCAACCAGTTTGTCGGGCGAGCCATTGTCGCGGTCTTCGGATCCGCAGACTACCAGTGTCGGCATTTCGACAGTGGCTAGTGCAGCCACCGGCGTGTCCGCCATTGCACCCAGCAACAACCGCGCGGCCACTCGGTCAACCGCCATGCTATTCATGAATTGCACCGCAAAGTAAGCCGGATCGCCGTGTTTGACCGTGTCAAAGCGGTCGATCGCATCGATAAAGAAGTCGCGCCGTGCGGTTCCGCCGGTCAGGCCTTCCAAGCCCATTCCGCCCAGCACCAATCGCCGCGGTCGCAGCCCGCCGATCACCCCGCGCACGCTCGTCCGCGAACCGAGCGAGAACCCGCCCAAGTCATAATCGGTGAGCCCCAAATGCGCGATCAGCGTCGCCAGATCGCTCGCCAGCACATCGGCGGGATAGGCCGCAGGATCGTGCGGCGCGGCGCTGGATCCATGCGCGCGCAGATCGGGCATCAGCACCTCGTATCCGGCATCAGCCAGCGTGGCGGCATGGCCCCACTTGATCCAGTTCATCTCAGCGCTGGAGAACAGCCCATGCAGCAGCACCAGTGGCCGCGCGCTGCCAGACTTCGGCGCGACCCGGTGTAGCGCCAGCATGGCGCCGCCGTATCCCACGAACCAGTCGTGTGAGACGCTCATTCCGGCACCGCCAGCCCGGCAGCGGCCCAATGCTTGGCCACGCTGGGGGTCGTGCTGCTGTAATGGCGCGGCAAGCTTCGCGTATCGAGCCAAGCTTCGTGGATGCTTTCAGCGCCGGCGTGCAGCACCGGGCGAAACCGCGCTGGATCATCAAAGCTGCCCACGGTCAGATCCATTCCGCCCGCGCCATCGGCCCAGGCAAAGCCCAACGGAGTTCCGCAAGTCGAACAGAACGGCCGCCGCGCCACCGGCGAGCTGGCATACCAATCCGGCTCTGCCAGCCATTGCACGGCGCCCGCGGGCACTTCGACAAAGGCCGCAGCAATCCCGCCGGTGGCCTTTTGACACATCCGGCAGTGGCACCAATAGGCATCGTCACTGGTCAGTTGCACCGTGTACCGCACCCGGCCGCATTGGCAGCCTCCGGTTACCGGCTCGCCCATTCAGCTGTCCCCTAATATGCTGCCAAGGATCCCGCCGACCGCCGTGGCCGCGACACCCGCGCCCAGCAGCGATCCGGTGCTGCTGCTCGCACCCTCGCCCAGCGGCAAGTAGCGCCCGATCTCCTCAGCCAGGTTCATGATCGGCATCGATTGCAGCCAGATCTTGCCCGGCCCGGTCAGAGTGGCGAGGAACAGCCCCTCCCCGCCGAACAACACGTTGCGAAAGCCGCGCATCATCTTGATGTCGATTTCGATGCTCGGTTCCTGCATCCCGACGTGCCCGGCATGGACGAGCAATTGCTCGCCTGGCAGCAGCGTCTTTTCGATCACCTCACCCGACAGATCGAGGAACACCGTGCCCGGTCCGGTGACCTTCTGCATAATGAAGCCTTCCCCGGCAAAGAACCCCGCGCCCAGCCGCTGCTGGAACGCGATCTCCAACGTCACCGATTTTTCGGCACACAGGAAAGTCTCTTTGCGGCAGACGATCGATTGGCCCGTCGCCAGCGTCATCGGCACGATCTGCCCGGGAAAGCGCGGCGCAAACGCGATATGTCCGCTGCCCTCGGCGATGAATTCGGTAATGAAGATCCCGCCGCCGGCCAAAGCGCGCTTGATCCCGGCAAATATCCCGCCGCCGGTGTGGGTATCCATCCGGATCGAAGGGCTCATCCAGGCCATGCTCGCAGTCTGGCTATAGAGCGATTCGCCCTGCGCCAGATCGATCGAAACCGTCTGCATGGTGGTGCCGGTGACTTCGTAGCGCATGGGGGGTTCCCTCCTCAACAGCCAGTGGAATGACGGGCATTCAACCCTTCTTCAAATGCCGCCGCCCCAGCAGTTCCGCGATCTGCACCGCATTGAGCGCCGCGCCCTTGCGCAGGTTATCAGAGACGCACCACAGCGACAGGCCGTTATCAACGGTCGGATCTTCGCGCACGCGGCTGACGTAAGTCGCGCCATCGCCAACGCATTCTACGGGCGTGACGTATCCGCCGTCTTCGCGCTTGTCGATCAGCATCACGCCCGGAGCTTCGCGCAGGATCGCCTGCGCTTTCTTGGCGGAAATCTCGTCCTTGAATTCCAGGTTGATCGCTTCGGAATGGCCGACGAACACCGGAACCCGCACGCAAGTGGCGGTGACCTTGATCTTCGCGCCCATGATCTTCTTGGTCTCGACCACCATCTTCCATTCTTCTTTGGTCGAGCCATCGTCGAGGAAGCTGTCGATATGCGGGATCACATTGAACGCGATCTGCTTGGTGAATTTCACCGGGACTGCCGGATCTCCGACAAAGATGTTGCGGCTTTGCTCGAACAGTTCGTCCATGCCGTCCTTGCCCGCGCCCGAAACCGATTGGTAGGTCGCCACCACCACGCGCAGAATTGTTGCGGCCTTGTGCAGCGGGTTAAGCGCCACGACCATTTGCGCGGTCGAACAATTGGGATTGGCGATGATATTTTTGGCCTTGTAGCCATCGATCGCATCGGGGTTCACCTCGGGCACAACCAGCGGCACATCGGGGTCCATCCGCCAGTACGAGCTGTTGTCGATCACCACGCAGCCCGCCGCAGCGGCTTTTGGTCCGTAAGTCTTGGCAACCTCCGAGCCAGCCGAAAACAGCGCAATATCCCACCCGGCAAAATCGAAATGTTCGATATTCCGGACCTTGAGCATCTTGCCCGTTTCACCGAATTCAATTTCGCTCCCGGTCGAACGCGGCGACGCCACCGCCGCCAGTTCGTCGATCGGAAACTCGCGTTCGGCCAGCACATTGAGCATCTCGCGCCCGACATTCCCCGTCGCGCCGACGACCACTACCCGGTAACCCATTTTATGACTCCATTAGACTGCGCCGCAGCCCCTAACCCATCGACCACGCGGCGCAAGGGTCTAGCGTGACTTGGTCGGCATCGCCTGGTCCAGAAACGAGAAAATTGTGTGCCACAAATGCACCCCGATCTTCGGCCCGGACACGCGGTGGGTATAACCGGGATACAGCATCATCTGAAACGGCACCGCCTCGCCTTGCAGCCGGGCGATCAGCATCGAGCTGTTTTCGAACACCACATTATCGTCGGCCATACCGTGGACGAGCAGCAGCGGGTCGCGGATTTTGTCGGCGTCGCCGAGCGCGTCAGACTTGGCATAGACCTGCGGCGCTTTGTTCGGATCACCCAGATAGCGCTCGGTGTAATGGGTGTCGTACAGCCCCCACTTGGTCACTGGCGCGCCCGCAATCCCGGCGGCGTAAAGCCCTTGGTCGGCTTCCAACATCTTGAGCGTCATATAGCCGCCGTATGACCAGCCATAGATCGCGATCCGCCCGCCATCGACATAAGGCAGACCCTTGAGGAACAGCGCCCCGGCCTTTTGGTCAGCCACCTCGACGCTACCCATCGCGCGATTGATCGCGGATTCGAATTTGACCCCGCGATTGTCGCTGCCGCGGTTATCGATTTCAAAGAAGATATAGCCTTTGGCGACGATGGCCTGCTCGAGCCCGCCGCCCCAGCCTTTGGTCACGGTCTGCACGTGCGGCCCGCCATAATGCTGGAAGAACACCGGATAGCGCTGGCCCGGCATCATCACCGGAGCGATCATCTTCCAGTACAGTTCTGTGCCGTCAGCGGCCTTGATCGTGCCAAAGGTCGGCGCGCGATGGCTGCCCACGTAGGGCGCGTAAGGGTGCTTGGCGTCGAGCCGGTTTTGTTCGACCCAAGCGATCCGTTTGCCCTTGCCGTCAGCCGAATAAACCTGCGGCGGCTGGCTGGGTGACGAGCGGCTGGTCAGCAGCGTTTGCCCGGCCTTGTCCATACTGGCGCTGTGCGCAAAGCCGGGTTCGGACAGCATCGCAACCTTGTCCGGATGCGCCAAATCGAGGGCATAGATTTGCGGCGCGAGCACGTCGTCTTTGGTCGCGGTGAAATAGACCCGGCCCGCTTTTTCATCGACCCCGACCAGCGCGGTCACCACCCATTCGCCCGTGGTCAGCTGCTGCCAATTGCCG
>JAYTIS010000210.1:0-2936 GCA_043731725.1 Novosphingobium sp. | reverse complement strand
ACTGCTGGTGATCGCACCCGCAGCGCGACTGCCTTCGGTACCTCGTTCGCGGTGGATGATCGCATTCGGACCGAATTCCGTGGTGCCCAGGTCGGGCTTGATTTCGGCGCCCCCAACTTCGTTGTTGGTATAACCGGCGGCTATGAGCGGGCGCATGCGACCAGCGATTTTGCCAGCATCATCACCACCGAAGCCTATAACTACGGTGCTTATGCTCAGTTTGGCATGACCACTGGGCTCTATGCCGGGGTCCTGGTCAAGCGCGATGATTACCGCACTCAGCTGACCAACGGCACGTTCCAAAATGGCTTCGCCAACCCGCGTTCGCACAGCACCGGGGTGGAAGGCGAAATTGGCTTCCGTACCGGCGGTATCGATAACATTAACTTCGACATCGGTGCGGGTCTTGCTTACGTCCGTTCGAACGACAGCACGTTCGACTTCGGCAACATCAACTTTAGCCAGGACAAAGCGACCAGCGTGCGAGGACGGCTCCATGCCCGGGCGACTTTCGCTGGGCCGATTGCGCCATTCATCGAAGTCCGCGGCTTCCATGAGTTCCGCGACGAGAACGACTACCGCCTGCGCAGCGGCTTGAGCACCACCACGCTCGATGGCATTCGCGATCGCAAGGGCAGTTTTGTGCGGTTCGAAGCTGGCATCGGTGGCGGCACTAACGGCGGCCCGCTGCTCAGTGCATGGGCTGATGTGGGTGATACGCAAGGCTACGGTCTGCGCGCTGGCTTCCGCTTCTAAGCAACCTACGATCTACCAACGGGCGTCCGGTCAGCCGGGCGCCCGTCTTCGTATCTGCAACACATGCCGCAGCTGCTTTGGATGGCTTGAACACAATTGTGGCGGTAATTACCGGGCCGGCTTGCTGGGTTCTGGACGTTGCATACTGCCGTGCAGGAATGCCAAGCTTTCCTCCAGCAACGGCGCTTTGGAGCGGAATGGCTTGGACAGTGCCATAATCAAATCATTGTGATCGAGCCCGGAATATTGGCGCAGCCGGGTGGTAGTGTTGCCCAGCGCCTGTTGGCGGGCCGCTAGGTTGATCGCGTTGCGCGGCCGGACTTCGGTGTCCGCAGTTCCAGTCACCAATAGCAGCGGCGGAGCATCGGCGCGGGCGAAGGTGATCGGCTGGGTCGCGAGCGGATCAGGTGCGCGGCCCATGGCATCGATCGAGCGGCGCTTAACGAACGGATAAAAATCATAGGGTCCGGCCAGGCCAATCGCGGCCTTGATCACCGAAGGATCGGCCCCGGCGGCCCTAAGGTAACGGCTGTCGAGCGCGAGCATGACCGCCAGGTACGCTCCAGCCGAATGACCAGCAACAGCGATCCGGCCAGGATCGCCGCCATAACGGGCGATGTTGTCATGGGTCCAGCGCACCGCCGCGGCGGCGTCTTGCAGGAATGAGGGGAAGCGCACCTGCGGCACCAGGCGATAATCGGGCAGCACCACGACATAACCTCGCGCTGCGTAAGCCTTGGCCACAAAGCCATAATCGAGCCGGCTGCCGTTGGCCCAGCCCCCGCCATAAAAGAACACCAGAACCGGTTTGCCCGCCGCGCCCTGAGGTGCGGGCTGGGCCGCGGGCTGAGTCCACACATCGAGCAAGCCGCGCGGGCCGGGTTCGAACTGAACCGCACTTGCCACACGCTGCACCCCGCCATCGCCGGGGTACAGGTTGTTTAACAGATCAAGCCCGCGAGCCGGCGAATAAGCAAAAAGCGCACCCGCAGTGAGTGCCAAAACGGCACCTATGCCGATCAAAAAACGGATCAAAGTCAAACGATTGTCTCCCGCAGATCCTATCAAGAACCGGTATTCATGCTTCTGTGTCAAGCGCCTGTCAAACCAGTGAGCCGAAGGTGGAGTGGTAATGGGGCACGCATCCGTATAGGCGGACGGGGCAATCTTAGGCAATTCAGGCAGACGTATGGCCCGCAAGCATTCAAAACATGGTTCCTATGAAAACTTGGCGCGCGAGGAGGATGCGGCTCCGGCGATTGTCACAGCCTGCTGGCTCTGTAGCCGGCCAACTGGTGAGACGATTGTTTGGCACCATCCCGTCCCCAAGAGCCGGGGCGGGCGCGATGTTGTGCCGATGCATCCAATTTGCCAGCAGACGCTAATCGCCAATTTCACCAATTCCGAACTGCAGCGCCATGGGATGGATGTGGAAGGCTTGCTAGACAACCCCACCGTGCGCAAATTCGTCGATTGGGTGGCGAAAAAAGACCCCGATTTCACCGCGACCACGGCCAAAAAGCAGCGCTAATCAGCTAGCCCCAAACTTTCGCACATCATTCCTGCAGTGCGAACACCGCATCCGCGATAGCGTCGGCTTTGGCATAGGCGGCGTAGAAGGCATCGATCATGTCGGCCTCGGCCCCGCGTTGGACGATGCCGCGCGGATTGGAGAACTCGCGAAATCCTTCAATACCGTGATGCCGCCCGATCCCGCTTATCCCGCTGCTGCCGAAACCCATCGAGGGGAGTGCGCTTTGCACCGCGCAGGTGTTGACAGAAGCACCGCCGTTCAAGGTTTCATTTCTTGAAGCGATAGTAATGAAGCGGCTGGCGAATATGCATACGATGAAGGTTGGCATTCATGCCCGCCGCAATCGTCAAGGGCTGGCGTTGAGTGACCGACCGCTATAAGGCGCTGCCCAGCGACATGCTCGCCGCATTCCGCCAAGCATATTAAAGGTAACAGGCGCTCGCGAAGTTATTCTCGCATCAGGATCTAGCGGCCATTAAAGCATGGGTTGCAAATCACCGTGGCACCTTGGCCTAGCCTAACATTCCCATTGCTGTAGGATATCCCCCATGAAGACCCGCGCTGCCGTAGCCTTTACCGCCAAGCAACCGCTGGAGATTGTCGAGCTTGACCTTGGCGGTCCCAAGGTGGGCGAGGTGCTGGTTGA
>JAYTIS010000209.1:0-13186 GCA_043731725.1 Novosphingobium sp. | reverse complement strand
GGCAAGCCGGGACCGGCCAGGAGCTGCTCCCGGGCATGATCCTGTCGAATGAGCCCGGCTACTACAAAGCGGGCGAATACGGCATACGAATCGAAAATCTGGTGCTGGTCGAGCCCCGCGAACTTGCCGGGGCCGAGGGTGAATATTTCGGTTTCGAAACCCTGACGTTTGCACCGATCGATCAAAGTTTGGTCGACGTTGGCTTGCTCACGCGTGACGAAGTAGCCTGGTGGAACGGCTATCATGCACAGGTTGAAGCGGTGCTGGCGCCGCAACTGGACGGAGCTGCGCTGGCCTGGCTGAAAGCCGCTTGCGCGCCCTTGCCGCAACATTGATGTTCCTCTAATGTTCCAAAATCGATTCGGAGGAGAAGACTATGATTGGGTATGTGACTGTCGGCACCAATGACTTGCCGCGCGCCGCGAAGTTCTATGATGCACTCGCCGCCGAAATGGGCACTGGACGGATGATGGAATTTGACAGTTTCATCGCCTGGGGCACGCCTGGGGGCAGCGCGGGGATTGCCGCTACTGCGCCGTTTGATGGCCAGGCTGCCACGGTCGGCAACGGGGTCATGGTCGCACTTGAAGCGGCGGATCAGGCGCAGGTCGGGCGACTGCACGCGATTGCGCTTGAACAGGGCGGCAGCGATGAAGGCGCACCCGGCCCGCGCGGCGACGGGGGCTTTTACGCCGGATATTTCCGCGATCCCGACGGCAACAAGCTGGCCGCCTTTGTGATGAGCTGAGCCGCCAACAAATTGCCTTGCGCGCAGATGTACGCCCGCGCAATTGCGCGACAATTGGCGACAAATCAGCCGGATTGCAGCATAGTGATGCGACACTCTGGCCCTAGACATAGCGAAGCAAGCCGCGCGATGCTGTTCGTTACCCTCCCGTTGGTCCGCGCGGCTTCATCCGATATGAACGCAGGAGATGTTCGCATGAAGAAGTCACTGATCGGCCTGTCGCTGCTCGCGTTGGGCCTAGCTAGCGGCGCCTATGCTGCCGAAACCATGCCGGGCGATCCGCTGGGCGACAAGACTATGACCCAGGCCGAATTCCAAGCCAAGGGCGCGGAAATTTTCGCCCGGATGGACGCCAACCACGATGGCAAGCTCGATCAGGCCGATCGCGCCGCGCACGAAGGCCAGATGTTCGATATGGCCGATACCAACCACGACGGTTCGCTGTCACGCGGTGAATTCATGGCGGCGCATCAGCGCGGACCGATGGGCGAACACGGCCCAGATGGCGATAGCGGTCCCGGTGCCAAGCATGGCGGTCGGCATGGTGGCGGCATGGGCGGCATGATGATGCATATGGCCGATACCAATAAGGACGGCGCGGTCAGCAAAGACGAATTTTTGGCCGCGCACGTCAAGCATTTCGACATGATGGACGCCAATCATGACGGACAATTGACCAAGGCCGAACGTCAAGCCGCACGCCAGAAGATGCGTGCAATGGCCGGGATGCGACATGGCGGTAAGCAAGCCGGGCACGCCATGGGGGCGATGGGGGACATGCCGCCCCCGCCGCCGGCCAACTGATCAGGCAGGGCGCTTCCTGAATGGATCAGGCCGCCACAACCCGTTTGCTGCTGGTCGATGACGAAGCCGCGCTGCGCGAACCCCTGGCCGACTATCTTGTCCGCCAGGGGTTCAGCGTTACCGAGGCAGCGAGCGCCGCGCAGGCGCGCAGCCTGCTCAAGGCCGAACTGCCCGATCTGGTCCTGCTCGATATTATGATGCCGGGCGAAGACGGTCTGTCGCTATGCCGACATTTGGTTGAAGCGCATGCCATTCCCACGATCTTGCTGACTGCCAAAGGCGAGGCGACCGACCGCATCGTCGGGCTGGAAATTGGCGCCGACGACTATGTGGTCAAGCCGTTCGAACCGCGCGAATTGGTGGCGCGGATCCGTTCGGTGCTGCGCCGCAGCACCAAGGGCGCGGATCTTGCGGCTGATGACGAACTGTTTGAGTTCGAAGGTTGGCAGCTCGATCCATTGCGCCGGCGGCTGAGCGATCCCGAAGGGGCAATGGTTTCTATCTCGTCGGCCGAATTCCGTTTGCTGTTGGCCTTCCTCGAACACCCCAGGCAGGTGCTTGACCGAGACCGGCTGCTCGACATGGTGCAGGGCCGCGAAGCGCATCTGTTCGACCGCGCGGTCGATAATCAGGTCAGCCGCCTGCGCCGCAAGATCGAAGCCGACAACCGCAATCCAGTCTTGATTCAGACCGTCTGGGGCGGCGGCTATATGCTTGCTGCCGATGTTCGGCGGGTGCGCCCGGGCTGATGCCGCGCCGGTTCGCCCTCCCTTGGCCGCGCAGCCTGCGCGGCCAACTGCTGCTGGCGATCGGGCTGGCGCTGCTGCTGGCACAAGGGATCAGTGCGGCATTGCTATATCGCGCGCAAAGTGATCGGCGCGAGGCCGCTTTGGTCCACGGCGCGGCGATGCGATTGTTCGCAGCCAATCACGATGAAGCCATGCTTGGCCCGCATCCGCACGGCCCGTTTGATGCAGCGCGCCAGCTTCGGGTCGAACATATGGCCATTGCGCCAGTGCTCACGGGCGATCAACGCAGCCCCCAAGCAGAAGCCGAATTAAAGCAAATTCTTGCTGGGCAGGAGGTGGCGGCCATGCGGGTCATGGTGTTTCGGCGACCTGCAGCCGATGACCCGCAGTTTGCTCGCCGCGCTGCCCGGCGCACCTTGATTCTTGGCCGGCATGCGGGCCCTCCCCCGCGCGAAATCATGGTCGCGGGCGTCGAGCTGCCGGGCGGCGGGTGGATGGTTGTGCGTATGCCAATACCGCCAACCGAGCGCACATTGCTCGCCACCCTGGTCGGACAGACGTTGCTGCTGTTTGCGCTGCTATTTGGTGCAATCGCACTGATCCTGGGTCAGATCACCAAGCCGCTGGCCGCACTGACCACCCGGATCGAACGATTTGCGGCCAAGCACAACGTCGCCGGTCCGCTCGAGCCGCGCGGGCCCGACGATGTGCGCCGACTGATCGTGGCGCACAACGCGATGGAAGCACGGCTATCGGCGATGCTCGATGAAAAGGACGTGATGCTGGGTGCGATCGGGCATGACCTGAAGACGCCGCTGGCCGCGCTGCGGGTGCGGATCGAGAGCGTCGAGGATGCGGGCGAGCGCGGCAAGATGGCACGCACGATCGAGGACATTACCCGTTCGCTCGACGATATCCTCTCGCTCGCGCGGGTCGGCCGACCAAGCGATCCGCTCGAACCGGCCGAGCTGGGCGCGTTGGTGGCGCAGGTGGCCGAAGAGTTCGAAGATATGGGCGAGCCGGTGACTTTTACTTCGGCGGCTATGCGCATCGTCCTGCCACTGCGCGCCACCTGGCTGCGCCGCGCCGTCCGCAATCTGACGGTCAACGCGCTGCGCTATGGCCAAGTTGCTCGAATCGGCTTGGCGCGCGAAAGTGACCGCGCGGTGATCAGCATCGATGATGATGGACCGGGTATCCCAATTGGCCAATTGGCAGCGATGCTCGAACCGTTCACGCGCGGCGATCCATCGCGCAACAGCGAGACCGGCGGGGCAGGACTTGGGCTGACGCTCGCGCGCGCGATCGCCGATCAGCATGGCGGCACGCTGCAACTCATCAACCGAATGAAGCCCGGCGGCGGGGTGGCCGGACTCACCGCGAAGCTGAGCTTGCCGCTGGCTTAATCCCGCCTATTTGGTTCGGGCCAGCGCGGCCGATAGTTCGGCGCCGCGCGCCTGCTTCAGCAACCCGCAGCTGCGCACCCGCTCAACTGTGCGCTCCAGCTCGAGCGCGCCGGTCTTGCCCGCCAGTTTCGGCCGCAGCAGCGCCGCGATCTCATCGGCGCGCGCTACCGAGCAGAACCCGCCGACCGTGCGCGGCAGCCCGGCAGTAAAGAAAATTCCGCCGCCGCCCGCCGCCAGTTCGTCAAAGTGCAACTTGAGCCAGTCGAAGCCGAGATCGCGCGTCCCGCGGCTGCCGATCACGGCGCGGATCATCCCCAGCCGTTCACTGCGCCGCAGCCGCGGATCAGTGAAACTGTCGAGCACCCAGGCAGCGATCTGCGGATTGCCCGAACCGGCGATCGTGCCCAGCGCAGTCGGACGCAGCACGGCGTCCTGCGAACCGAGCGCGCGCTCTGCCAGCGTCTTGGCCATCTCCACCCCGCCCTCGTCGAGTAGCACCGCGAACGCGAGATCGAACCAAGCTGGATCGAGCGCCTTGGTGTCGCCCGCCAGATAGGCGCGGCCTGCTGTGGCAAACTGAGAGCGTAGCGCTGGATCGCGCGCAATGTTGACCAACCGGTCCGCCGCCTGCTCGCGCTGCTGCGAGGTTTCGGGCGCTTCGGCGGCATAGGCACCCGCGCGCGGCGTGAAGCCGAGCGTTTGCGGGGCATAAATCTGCGCGGTCAGCCGGCGGTAGCCCGCCTCGCCCGCTTCATTCAGTAATCCGATGTCGTACAGGCCGTGCAGGTTATCCATCCCCGCCTTGCTGGCGTAGCTATCACGATTGCGCGCCAGATGCTCGGCCCCGGCTAGCAATTGCACGGCGCTGGCGCGGCCGGCGCGGAAGCTGGCGTAGAGCGAATCGCTGAGCGCTTGCGCTTCACCGCCAGGCAAGCCGGGCGCTGCTGCAATTAAATTGTCCCATTCGGCCGTAGGCAATTCGAATCGATAATAGCCGGTCCCGCCGACATTGGGGATCAGCGGCCCCGTTCCGCGCAGCGTCATTGCAACGCTCGACCCGGTCAGCAACTGGCATTGTTTCGCGCCCGCGCCGCGCCGCAGGCACAGCGGCACCCCCCAGCGCAACGCCGGAGCAGAGGCACCCAGCATCGCGTAGCGGCTCTGGCTAACGCGAAAGCTGCCCTTGGGTCCGGGGGTGAAAGTGATCAGCGGCACACCCTGCTGATCGGTGAAGCTCTGCATCGCCGGGATAATCCGCGGATCGCCCGAAGCCTTGGCCATCGCGGCGAAAAAGTCGGTGCTGGTGGCGTTGCCATAGCGGTGCGCCGCCATGTAGGCGCGCACCCCGGCGCGGAATTTATCATCGCCCATATAGCCCGCGATCATCGCTACCACGTGCCCGCCCTTGCCGTAAGTTATCGAATCGAAGGCTTCATCGATTTGCGCGTTGGTGGGGATCGGCTGATGGATCGCCCGGCCCGCGACCAGCGCATCGGTGCGCATCACGGTGAACCCTTCGGCCAGCGCGCCGGCCTTGATGTTGAGATCGGGGTGCCATTCGTCGCCGATCCGGAACCCCATCCAGTTAGCAAAACTTTCGTTCAGCCAGATATCGTCCCACCACGCCGGGGTGACCAGATCGCCGAACCACTGATGCGATAGCTCGTGCGACACGACCATGCCAAAGGTACGCTTCTGACCGGTGTTGGCCTGATCGTCGAGCACCAGAATCGGATCTGCATAGAGATCGGCCCCAGCATTTTCCATCGCGCCGGGCAAAATCGGCGTCGTGATCTGATCAAGCTTGGGATAGGGGAACGGTTGGTTGAAATAGCGTTCAAGATGCGTGACGATGCCCTTGGTCCCGTCAAGCGCGAAGGCAATCTTGCCGGCGTTTTGCTTGGTCGAGATTACCCTCACCGGCAGCGGCGTCGGGCGCTGCGGGGTGGCCGCGACCGCGCCTTCGACCGCGACGAACGGCCCGACCATCATCGCCACCAAATAGGTCGGCAGCGGCAGGGTCGGCGCAAACCGGTGTACCGCTAGACCGTGTTCGGTAGTGACCGACAGCTCGGGCGCGTTGCTGACCGCTAGCTGGCCGGGCTGCGTGCGCAAAGTAACCGTAAACGGCACTTTGAAACCCGGCTGATCGAAGCCGGGGAACGCGGCGCGGGCGTCGATCGATTCGAACTGGGTCCAGCTGTACCAGTCATCGCCAACCTTGACGTGGAACATGCCCGACGGGCCGTTCTGAAACGGTGCCTGATAATCGAATGCGAAAGTTACCGGTCCGGCCGGTAGCGGTTGCGCGAATACTAGCCGGACCACGCCGCTGCCTTCGACTTCGTGCCACTGCCCGGTAAAGCTCTGCCCGCCAATTTTGGCTGCGGCTTTGCCCATCTTGAGCCCTCGGCCGTGCAGATCGACGAAGCTGCTCGGTGTCTGCATGGTGGCGTCGATTTCGACGTGCCCGGAAAAATCCTCCCGCGCAGGATCGACTGTCAGGTCGAGCCGATAGGCTTTGGGCCGCACTGCGCCAGTCAATTTGCCGAGTGGTACCGGTGCCAGTGCAATTGCGGCGCGGGCGCTCGGATCGTCGGCAGCAGCGGCACCACTATCGCCCATCAGCGGCGCGGCAAGGGCGAGCGAAAGTGTAGTAGCGGCAAGCAGCAACGAGCGCATGAATTCTCCGGTGGCGACCTTATAGTTGGCTGCCACACAGCCGAATCGACCAAACAATACAACCCTTCGCTTCGACCAAACGCCGATCGGTCCCGACCAAGGTTGGGACCAGCGTGACACCTGCGTCATCGATTTCCGGACGCTGCCGCGCGATACGTCGGTTGGTCGTCGAGATCGAACCCAGCTGGCTTTGCTCGAGCGGCCTTTTGCAACTGACGGCAAGCATGGCTAGAAGCGCCCGCGATGCCCACTCCCTTTATCCTGATAGACGATGCCCGCCCCGAAGGTGCCAGCCCGGCGCGGCTGTACGAAAACCCGCGCGAGGCAGTGGTGGCACGCCGAGTGGACGAAGTTCTGCCCGCGCTAGAGCGGATGGCGGCTTTGCGCGGTGAAGGCGCACAGTTGGCGGGGTATCTGGCCTATGAAGCTGGGCTGGCCCTCGAACCCAAGCTGGCCGACCTGGCAGCGCCGCGCAGCGGCGCTGCCGGGCCGCTGGTGTGGTTCGGCGCGTTCGATAGTTACCGCGAACTGCCCGCAGACAAAGTGCCGGAGTGGCTGGCCGAGCAGGCGAACGGCCCTGCGCAGGTCGGCCCGCTTGATCCGCAGCTATCCGCGGGCGGCTATGCCGCCGCCTTTGCCGAGTTGCAGGAGCGGATTGCGGCGGGCGATATCTACCAGGCCAATTTGACCTTCGCGTTGGCCGGATCATATCGCGGCGATCCTTTGGCGCTCTACGCCGCTGCGCGTCCGGCTGCGGGCGCGGGTTATGGCGGAGTGCTGTTTGATGGCACGCACTGGTTGCTGAGTTTCTCGCCCGAGTTGTTTTTTGCCGAGCGCGACGGCACGGCCATGGTCAAACCGATGAAGGGCACGCGGTCGCGCGGCCGTGATGCGGCTGAGGACGCAGCGTTGAAGGCAGAACTCGAAGCGTCCGAAAAGGACCACGCCGAAAACCTGATGATCGTCGATTTGCTGCGCAACGATCTGAGCCGGGTCGCCGTGGCCGGCAGCGTGAAGGTTGAGAATGCCTTTGCGGTCGAGACCTATCCCACGGTCTACCAGATGGTGACCACGGTGCACGCCAAGTTGGCGGCTGGCGTCGGTGCGGTCGACATGCTGCGCGCGCTGTTCCCGTGCGGCTCGATCACCGGCGCGCCCAAAATCCGCGCGATGGAACTGATCGATCAGACCGAACGCGATGCACGCGGTCCCTATTGCGGCGCGATTGGGCGGATCGACGCCGCTGGGCCTGATGGAACGAGCGAGGCGGCGTTCAACGTGGCGATCCGTACGCTGCGGCTGACCCCGCAGGAAAACCAGCGCGGCGCGGCGGTGCTCGGGGTCGGCTCGGCGATCGTGGCTGACAGCGAGGTGCTGACCGAATGGCGCGAATGCCTGGTCAAGGGCGGGTTCGTGCGGCTCGCGGCGGGCGGCGCAGACCTGATCGAGACCATGCGGTTTACTCCCGATACGGGAATTGCGCTGCTCGAACTGCACATAGAACGGATCAAAGCGAGCGCTACCGAACTGGGCTTTGCGTTCGATCGCCACGCGGTGCGCAACGCGATCCAAGCACTCTGTTTTGAAGCCGATGCGCCGGCCAAACTGCGGCTGCTGGTCTCGCGCGGCGGAGCCTATTGCCTTGAGCTGAGCGAGTTACCGCTGCCGCTCAGCGAACCGGTCGTTTGCGCGGTGCTGCCCTTGCCGGTCGACGCCAGTGACTGGCGGCTGCGGCATAAGAGCAGCGACCGGCATTTCTATGAGGCCGCGCTGGCTGCGGCGCAGGCCGCCGGGGCGCACGAAGCGCTGCTGGTGCGCGATGATGGCCTGCTGACCGAAGGCAGCTTCACGAACCTGTTCGTTGAGCGCGATGGCCGATTGCTGACCCCGCCCGCCGCACTGGGATTGCTGCCTGGGGTACTGCGCCGCTCACTGATCGAAGCGGGGCGCGCGGTCGAGGCCGAATTGACGCTGGACGATCTGGGCCAAGGCTTCCTGCTCGGCAACGCCCTGCGCGGGCTGTTCGCAGGCCGCCTGCTGTGAAGCTGAGCCTGGCCCTGACCCGCATCGCCCCGTCGCGCACTGCCGCCATGATGGACCGCGCGTTCGAACTTCGCGCAGCCGGCCGGGATATCATTTCGCTGTCGGTCGGAGAGCCGGACTTTGCCACCCCCCCGCACGTCATCACTGCGGCCAAGGTGGCGCTCGATGCCGGCGAGACCAAATACACCGCAGTCAGCGGCACTCAGCGACTGCGTGAGGCGGCCGCGCTGCACTTCGCGCGCGATCTGGGGATTACCGTCCCCGCCAGCCAGACGATGGTCAGCGCGGGCGGCAAACAGGCGATCTTCCATGCGCTGCTAGCCACGCTCGATCCAGGCGACGAAGTGCTGATCCCGGCACCGTGGTGGGTCAGCTATCCCGAGATCGTGCGGTTTGCCGGCGGCACGGTGGTGCCGCTGGAAACCACGCCCGCGAGCGGTTACCGGATCAGCCCCGCCCAGCTAGCTGCTGCGATCACGCCCCACACGCGCTGGCTACTGCTCAACAGCCCTGGCAACCCGACCGGGTCGGTCTACTCAGCCGATGACCTCATGGCGCTGGGCGAAGTGCTTTCCGCACACTCGCAGGTTATGGTGATGTCCGACGATATCTATGCCCCATTGCGCTATCTGCCAGGGCGCCATGCGACCATAGCGGCGATCTGCCCGCAGCTAGCGGACCGCGTGCTGACCGTCTCGGGCCTATCCAAAAGCCATGCGATGACCGGCTTCCGGATCGGCCTGGCTGCCGGGCCAGAGTGGCTGATTAATGCGATGGGCAAGCTGCAATCGCATTCGTCGGGCAACCCCTCATCGATCAGCCAAGCCGCCGCTGTAGCCGCGCTCGAAGGCCCGCAGGATTTCCTGATCGACTGGTGCCAGATCATGCGCAGTCGCCGTGACCGGGTCGTGGCAGCGATCAATGCTGTGCCCGGCCTCAGCACCCCCAGCCCCGACGGCGCGTTCTATTGCCTGGTCGATGCCGCCCCGCTGATAGGGAGGTTCGGTGATGACGAGCAATTGTGCCTGCACTTGCTCGATCACGGCGTTGCCGTGGTTGCCGCCTCGGCCTTCGGGGGCCATGACGGCTTTCGCCTCAGCTTCGCCGCTAGCGAAGCGCAACTCGATGAAGCAGTGCGCCGCATTGCCGGAGCCCTAAAGTGATACAATTGCCGATCCTGTTTGAAGACGGCGAAGCGCTGGTGATCGACAAGCCGGCGGGTCTGCCGATCGACGCGCCGCGCAATGGCGGGCTGTGTCTGGATAACTACCTCGAAGCGCTCAAACTGGGGTTCCAGCGCTTGCCGATCGCGGTTCACCGGCTCGATCATGATACCTCGGGTTGCCTGCTGCTGGCGCGCAACCCCAAGGCGCACAAGCGGTTTACCGCCGCGTTCGAGGCGCGCGCAGTTGAGAAGCGCTATTTGGGAATCGTTGCCGGGCACTTGCCGGACGATGCGGGGACCATCGAACTGGCGCTAAGCAAGATCAGCAGCGCCGCCGACGGCTGGCGAATGATCCCGGCAAAGGCCGGCAAGCCTTCGGTCACCCACTGGCGCAAGCTGGTCGAGCTTGACGGCAACACGCTGGTCGAGTTCCGCCCCGAAACCGGCCGCACCCATCAGATCCGCATTCACGCGCTGGCGGGGCTCGGCATGCCGCTGCTCGGTGATCCGATTTACGGTGACGGCACCGGCGCTAAGCGCACGATGCTCCACGCGGCAGGCTTGACCGTCGAACGCGGCGTCAAACCGGCGATTGTGGCGGTCTCGCCCGTGCCGGCAGATTTTCTCGCACTGGGCTTTGCCGAACCGGACTTCACTGCCGTGATGCCGTGGGACGAGCTCTCCGAACCAAGCGATGGCTGATCTGCCTCCCGACGTGGCCGCGCGCGCACTGGCCGGGCTGAGCGAAAGCTTTATCACCGCGACCGGGCCGGGCGGGCAAAATGTCAACAAAGTCGCGACCGCGGTGCAATTGCGGATCAATATTTACGCGCTGCGGCTCGATCCGCAGGTTTACGCGCGGCTGCGCACGCTGGCGGGCAGCAAGCTCACGTCAGCGGGCGAGATCGTCCTCACCGCGCGGCGGTTCCGCACCCAGGACGCCAACCGTACCGACGCACGGGCACGGCTTTTGGCGCTACTGGCCGATGCCCACGACCTCCCCCAAAAACGCGCCAAGACCCGGCTTAACCGCGTGGGTAAGGTCGAGCGACTGGCAGGCAAGAAGATCCGCGGCGCGGTCAAAGCCGGACGGGGAAAAGTGCAGCTGGATTAATCGCCAGTGTCCGCCGCCAGCCGATCCAGCCAAGCCTGCGCCTGCTTGGGCTCACCCACGGCCTGTGAATTGGGCTTGCCCCGCGCGGCTAGGAATTGCGGGTGAAGGTCATACTGCGGCAGACCGAGCTGCTCGCGCATGCGATCAATCGTCTCACCCAATTCGTTCAATTCCTCGAGAACTGGCGCCACAGCAGCACGCGCCGAGCGATCGGCGGTATGATCGAACAGGCCCCACTTACCAGCCGCCGTCACCCGCAGCGCGGCGATCAACGTTTCGGTGTACTCGGTTTCAAGCTCTGCCCGGCGAATGTCGAGGCGTTCGAGACGGTCTGCTTTGGCCATGGCACATGCGTTAGGCGGGCGCGTCCAGCGCTGCAATTGTTACGTAGCAGTCGCACTCATAGCCTGCCGCCCATCGCCGACAAACGCGCCGAGTTCCCAGCTGCCGTCTTTCGCGCGCAGCGCTAAATGCAACGCGTCGCCGCAGATCGCCGGGCTGAGGCCGCGGAAGGTGAAGGTCTTGAGTTTGTTATCGCCGAGTTCGCGGCGGGCAAGGTCGAGCAGTAGGGTGGCGGTCAGCGGGCCGTGGACGACCAGGCCGGGATAGCCTTCTTGCGCTTGCGCATAGGGCAAGTCGTAATGGATGCGGTGGCTGTTGAAGGTCAGTGCGGAGTAGCGGAATAGCAGCGGTTCGGTCGGCGTGACTTCGCGCGTGGCGTCCCATGCCGAGGGATCGAAGCGGCGTTCACTTGGTTCTGGCGGCGCAGGCGGAGCGCCGGGCAGCGGCGCGTCGCGATAAACCAACGTCTGCACTTCGCGCACCGCCAATGCGCCCCCAGCGCGGGTTTCGTGCGCCAGATCGACAAACACCAGACTGCCCGAGCTGCCGCTCTTTTGGGTGATCGACTGGACCCGCGTGGTCCGCTCAACGCTCTGACCCAACATCAACGGCGCGAGGAATTCAACCTTGCTGGCGGCCCACATCCGGCGCGGCTGCGGCAAGGGTGGGAGGAAGCTGTCCACGCTGTCATCGCGGCGCGGATGTCCGTCGGGGTCCAGCGATCCGGTTGCCGCATCGGGCAGGCACAGGCACCAGTGGAACCCCTGAGGCAGCGCGCCATCACCCGGCGCAGCGCGATCGAGCATTGCCAGCCAGCGCGCGGCGTGGCCTGCATTCACGACATCGCCGCGCGTCTCCTCGCGCCCAATCCACGCTTCCCAGTTGCTCACTGCTGCGCGGCCCATTCGCGAAGCATGTGCTTGGCGATCTGCAGCTGTAGGATCTGTGTGGTGCCCTCGTAAATCCGGTAAATCCGCGCGTCGCGGAAGAACCGCTCGGCGTCGTATTCGGCCAGGTATCCCGCCCCGCCATAGATCTGCACCACTCGGTCGGTCACCCGCCCGCACATTTCACTGGCGAAGACTTTGAACGCAGCGGCCTTGCGCAGCACATTCTCGCCCGCATCGGCGCGCGCGGTGACGTCAGCCATCATCGCTTCGGCGGCGTAGATCTCAATTTCGCTGTCAGCCAGCATCGCCTGGATCAGCTGGAAATTGGCGATCGGTTCGCCGAACGCCTTGCGCTCATTGGCATAGCGCAAGGCCGAATCGAGCGCGCGGCGGGCATAGCCGGTGGCCGCCGCGCCGACCGAGATGCGGCCATTGTCGAGGCTCTGCATCGCAAAGCCGAAACCCTTGCCCTCTTCGGTTCCGAGCAGAGCTTCGGCAGGGAGCGCAACCGCATCCATGATCACATCGGCGATGTGGCTGCCCGACTGGCCCATTTTCTTGTCCGAACTTCCGATCGAAACACCGGGGGTGTCGGTCGGGACCAGAAAGGCCGAGACATGGGCGTTCTTGGGCAGTGATTCCTTGGTCGTGCGGGCCATCACCAAAGCCAGTTTGGCGAACGGCGAATTGGTGATGTAGCGCTTGGTCCCGGTAATCACCCAGCCGTTGCCGCTGCGCTGCGCGAATGTCTGCATCGCGGCCGAATCTGAGCCCGAGCCGGGTTCGGTCAAGCCGAAACAGGCGATCTCGCCCGCGGCCAAGCGCGGCAACCATTCAGCCTTTTGCGCCTCGGTCCCGCCGTTCTTGAGCGCCGAGCAGACCATGCCGATATTGATCGAAATGATCGAACGGTACGCCGGCATTGCATAGGACAACACGTTGATCGTGCGCGCATACTGGCTGATGTTCATGCCCGCACCGCCGTATGCTTCTGGGATGGTCAAGCCAAACAATCCCATGTTGCGCATTTCAGCCAGGATCGAGTCGGGGATCCGGTCGCTCTCAATCACCTCGCGCTCAGCCGGGATCAACCGCTCGCGTACATAACGTTCGAGCTGTTCGATGAACTGATCAAAGATATCCTGGTCCATGCCGGTGTTGATCATTGGGGCCTCAGATCGGGTCGTAAGCGAAGACATGCGCAGACACCTCGTCGGCGCGCGCCATGTCAGGGGTGAAGGCA
>JAYTIS010000208.1:0-2341 GCA_043731725.1 Novosphingobium sp. | reverse complement strand
CCTTACGCATTCGGCGGTGAGGTGATGCGCCGCCTCGGCGGAATGCAGCAGGGCGATTGCGGGCTGGCGCAGCAGCGCCTCAAGCTCGGCGGGCAGCGGACGCGGCTGGCTGGCGTAGACTACGCGTTCATCCATGATCACCCCGGGGGGGAGCGTCAGAGCGATCCGCTCTTGCCCGGCGAGGCGCAGCAGGCGGCGTTGCGCGGGGGCCAGCTCGCCAAGCAGCGCCTGAAGCGATCCTGTGCCAGTAGCAGCGACGGCAAATCCCGCGCTGCGCGCCGTCGCTGCGGTCGCCTCGCCCACCGCAAAGACTGGCAGGCCGCGCAAGGCCCCAAGCCCGCGGCCGCCGTGCAGGAACACCTGGGTGCTCCCGATCAGCAGTGCGTCATAGCCATCGGGCGGCACCGCTTCCCAGCTTTTCGCCACTACTTCGAACAGCGGCCAACTGCGCGCATCGAGCCCGGCTGCGCGGGCGGCCGTGGTGCTGGCTTCATTGCCCGGTTCGGGACGGATGATTAGCAGCGGCACCATGGCTATTGTCCTCCGGGCGGATCGAAATGAGCGCGGATGGCGGGGCCCGCGCGGCCCAGCAAGTCGGCGGCCAGCGCTGCAGGCGCGGCGGTATCGCCCGGCGCAAAGCTGGTCTGTCCGCGTACTTCCTCGGCCCCGTCCGGGCTGAGCAGTGCGGCAGTCATCACCAGCATGTGGCCGTCAGCCTCAGTCAAAACCGCGATCGGGCTGTGGCAATTGCCTCCCAGCGCGGCGAGCAGCGCGCGTTCGGCGAGCACCGCGCGGTGGCTGGGGGCATGGTCGATCGCGGCGAGCAATGCGCGGGTTGCGGCATCATCTGTGCGGCACTCGATCGCGATCGCGCCTTGCCCCGGCGCGGGCAGCCATTCGCGCGGATCGAGCGGCACGCCGTGCGCGAGCCCGAGCCGGTTGAGCCCGGCCATGGCGAGCAGCGTTGCTTCGGCCTCGCCCGCTTCCAGCTTGGCGAGCCGGGTCGCAACGTTGCCGCGAATACCGACCACCGAGCAATCGGGCCGCACCCGCAGTGCGAGAGCTGCCCGGCGCGGCGCGCTGGTGCCGATCCGCGCGCCGGGCGGCAAGTCGGCCAGCGAGGCCGCACCCAGCAGGCAATCGCGCACATCTTCGCGCGGCAGCACGGCGGCGATGGTGATTTCATCGGGCCGGATCGTCTCGACATCCTTGAGCGAATGAACCGCGACGTCGATTTCGCCTGCCAGCAGCCAGGTATCGAGTTCCTTGGTCCACAGCGCCTTGCCGCCCGCATCGGCGAGTGAGCCCTTCACTTTGTCACCACTGGCGGTGACTGGCACGATCTCCACTGCAATGTCCGGATGCGCGGCGAGGAGGCGTTCGCGCGCCTCTTCGGCTTGCGCCATGGCGAGCGGCGAGCGGCGGGTACCCAGTCTGAGTCGGGGACGGTCAGGCATGGCCGCTTGTGCTAGTGTGGTATGTGGTTCAGTGGAAGCGCGGATGGGGATTGTCCTCGGAATTGAATCGTCCTGCGACGAAACTGCGGTCGCGCTGGTGCGTGATGACCGCACAATCCTTGCGCAGCGCATCGCTTCGCAAGATGAAGCACATCGCCCCTATGGCGGGGTGGTTCCTGAGATCGCCGCGCGCGCCCACGCCGAACGGCTCGCCCCCCTGATCGAGGCAGTCATGGCCGAGGCCGGGCTGGGCCTGAACGATCTCGACGCTATCGCCGCCACCGCCGGACCCGGGCTGATCGGCGGAGTGATGGTCGGGCTGGTCAGCGCCAAAGCACTCGCCATGGCCAGCGACAAGCCGCTGATCGCGGTGAACCACCTTGAAGGCCATGCCCTCTCGCCGCGATTGGCCGATGCCTCGCTGCAATTCCCCTACTTGCTGCTGCTGGTTTCGGGCGGGCATTGCCAGATCCTGCTGGTCGAGGGGGTGGGACGCTACCGCCGGCTTGCCACGACGATCGACGACGCGCTGGGCGAGGCTTTCGACAAGACCGCCAAGATCCTCGGCCTCGGCTTCCCCGGCGGTCCGGCAGTGGAACGCGCTGCGCTTGAGGGTAATCCCAAGGCCGTGCCGCTTCCGCGCCCGCTGCTGGGCAGCGCGGAGCCGCATTTCTCCTTCGCCGGGCTCAAGAGCGCGGTGCTGCGGGCGAAACAGGCGGACATGCACGCCGATGCCGACATCGCCGCCGCATTTCAGCGGGCCGCGATTGACTGCGTGATCGACCGGACCCGCAAGGCGCTGGGCACCATTGCCAAACCGAACGCGCTGGTCGTCGCGGGCGGGGTTGCCGCCAACAAGGCGGTCCGCGCCGCGCTCGAACAAC
>JAYTIS010000207.1:0-4579 GCA_043731725.1 Novosphingobium sp. | reverse complement strand
TCGTAAATCTTGAAGGTCACGCCCTTCGCCTTCAACGCCTGCATCGCGCCGCGCAGATCGGCGACATGCCAGCCGAGCACCGAATGGCCACTGCCGCGATGTCCGATCACCTGAGTCAGCCGCAGCGGGGTGCGGTTACCCAAATCAAAGGTCACCGCATGGTCGTCCTCGCCCAGCACGCGCAGCCCCAGCACCTGCGCGTAGAACGGCTTCGATTTAACGCGGTTGGCGGTCAGCACAAACGTCAGTGGCGCAGAATTGGGAGGTATGGACATCAGCGGCGCTCCAGTAGGGTGTGGCGCTGACTTAGCCCTAAACGAGAGACTTGCCCATCACTGCGCCGGGCACCGCAGGGCCTTCATCCGACATCCGTTCGACTCGCTCGATCACGTGGTATCCGCAAACGACGTACAGCGGCTCGCCCGCCGCTGTCGCCATCAGCTCAAGCCGCTGGAAGCCGGCTGCCCGCGCCGCCGCTTCGCACAGTGCCAGAATCAGCCGGCCGATCCCGCGCCGAGCATGCGCCGGATCGGTGTACATCGCGCGAATCCGTGCGGGCTCGTGTGCCGGATCGAGCACGCGGTCATCGCGCAGTTCGGCCGAATGATTGCCGCCATAAAGTGTTGCGCGTCTGCTCCACCCACCGCAGCCGACCAGTTCGCCGCCGTCCATAATCGCGAAATAGGTTCCGTCGACGATCAGTTGCGTATCGAGCCCCATGCTGAGCCGGCTCGCGGCGATTTGCGCGGGGCTCAGGAACGGGCGCTGCAACTCGGTGATCGCGCGTTCCATCACGGCCGCGATCGCCGGAATGTCGGAGGCATTGGCCAGGCGATGAGTGAGCTCCATTGCGGCGTTGTTCGCGTTAGCTGCGGCCAAGTCAACCTGCACCGCTGCTGCCCGCGCTCGCCAATCGACAGGCCCATTTAAGCGGTGTAAGGCGCTCGCGATGAATGCTATTCCGGCAACCCCGCTGCTCGATACAGTCGCGACGCCGCTGCAGCTGCGTCAATTGCGGGCTGATCAGCTGCGTCAGCTGGCGGACGAATTGCGCAGCGAGATGATCAGCGCGGTTGGGCAGACTGGCGGACATTTGGGGTCAGGACTGGGCGTGGTCGAACTGACCGTGGCGATCCACTACGTCTTCAACACCCCGGAAGACCGGCTGGTGTGGGATGTCGGCCATCAGGCCTACCCGCACAAGATCTTGACCGGGCGGCGCGAGCGGATGCGTACTTTGCGCCAGGGCGGAGGCTTGTCGGGCTTTACCAAGCGCAGCGAGAGCGAATACGACGCGTTCGGCACCGCGCACAGTTCGACCTCGATTTCGGCTGCCTTGGGCTTTGCCGTGGCCAACAAGCTGGCCGGCCGCGCGGGCAAAGGCATTGCGGTGATCGGCGATGGCGCGATGAGCGCGGGCATGGCCTATGAGGCGATGAACAACGCGCAGATTGCGGGCAACCGGTTGGTGGTGATCCTCAACGACAACGATATGTCGATCGCCCCACCGGTGGGCGGCTTGTCGGCCTATCTGGCGCGGCTGGTGTCCTCGCGTCCGTTCCTGCGGGTGCGCGAACTGGCCAAGCGCGTCTCGCGCCGGCTACCCGAACCGCTTCACCGCGCGGCCAAGAAAACCGATGAATTTGCGCGCGGCATGGCGATGGGCGGGACATTGTTCGAAGAATTGGGGTTCTATTACGTCGGCCCGGTCGACGGTCACAATCTTGAGCAGCTGATCCCGATCCTCGAAAATGTTCGCGATGCCGCCGAAGGCCCGTGCCTGATCCACGTGGTCACGCAAAAGGGCAAAGGCTACGCCCCGGCCGAGGCGTCGGCGGACAAGTACCACGGAGTCCAGAAGTTCGACGTGATCACCGGCGAGCAGGCCAAGAGCGCATCCGGTCCGTCCAGCTACACCAGTGTTTTCGCGCAGGCGCTGCTGACCGAGGCTGAACGCGACGAGACCATCTGCGCGATCACCGCCGCGATGCCTTCCGGCACCGGACTCGACAAGTTTGAGGCGGCTTATCCCGACCGATTTTTTGACGTGGGGATTGCTGAGCAGCATGCGGTGACCTTTGCCGCTGGGCTGGCGGCCGAGGGGATGCGCCCATTCTGCGCGATTTATTCGACCTTTCTCCAGCGCGCCTACGATCAAGTGGTCCACGATGTGGCGATCCAGAACCTGCCGGTGCGATTTGCCATCGATCGGGCCGGGCTGGTCGGCGCCGACGGTGCGACGCACGCGGGTTCGTTCGATGTGACGTACCTCGCAACCTTGCCCAATCTGGTGGTGATGGCCGCGGCCGATGAGGCCGAACTGGTCCACATGGTTCACACCGCGGCTTGCCACGATGCGGGGCCAATCGCCTTCCGCTATCCGCGCGGCAATGGCACCGGGGCGGAATTGCCGACCATTCCGCTACGGCTTGAGATCGGCAAGGGCCGGGTGGTCAAGCAGGGCAGCAAGGTGGCGCTGCTGTCGCTCGGCACGCGGCTAGCTGAGGCGCTTAAAGCCGCCGACGCGCTCGATGCTAAGGGCTTGTCGACCACGGTCGCCGATCTGCGTTTTGCCAAACCGCTCGATGAAGCGTTGATCTGCCAACTGATGGCAACGCACGATGTCGTGGTGACAGTCGAGGAAGGCAGCATTGGCGGGCTCGGCGCGCATGTCCTGACCATGGCGAGCGACGCTGGGCTGACCGACACCGGACTCAAGATCCGCACCTTGCGTTTGCCCGACGTGTTTCAGGACCATGACAATCCGGATAAGCAATACGATCTGGCTGGACTCAATGCCGCCGGAATAGTCGATTGCGTGCTCAAGGCATTACGGCACAATTCAGCGGGCGTGGAAGAGGCGCGGGCTTGAGCAGAGCTGGGGTGCGGCGAGTGCTGATTGGCATCGCGGCAGGATCACTGCTGGCCTATCTGACCTTTGCCGGAGCGCTGTATTTTACCCAGCGCAGCATGATTTACCCAGCACCGCGGCCATCTTCGAATGTGCCCGATGGCTATCGGCGGATTGTCCTTGAGACCGCTGACGGGCTGACGTTAGCGGCACTCTATCACCCGCCTGACAGGGGCAAGCGGGTGCTGGTGTTCTTTCATGGCAACGGCGATGGGTGGGACGGCGCTGCTCTGGCCAATCGCTTGCTGATCGAAGCCGGGTATGGCGTTTTGCTCGCCGAATATCGCGGATATGGGGCAAATCCTGGCCAGCCGAGTGAAGCTGGTTTCTACGCCGACGGACGTGCCGCGCTGGCTTGGCTAAGCGCAACCGGTGTGCACCCTGACCAGATCGTGCTGATCGGCAATTCGATCGGCTTTGGTACCGCCATCCAGCTCGCCAGCGAGTTCCGGCCGGCGGGCTTGATCCTGATTTCCGGGTTTACCAGCCTGCCAGACGTGGTCGCCGCAAAGCTGCTGTGGCTCCCGGCTCGCTGGCTGGTGCACGATACCTAAGACAACCGCGCCAAGTTGGGCCGAGTGACCGCTCCGGTGCTAATCTTGCACGGTGCAGCCGATCAGTTGGTCCCGGTGTCGCAAGCCTGGCAGTTGCGAGCCGCCCAGCCGCAGGCGCAACTGATTGTGGTGCCGGGTTTCGGACACGAATTGGCGTATTTCCCCGCCGCTCAGCAGATTGAACTCGATTGGCTGTCACGGCTTTGAAACCGACGTGGTATGGCGCGATTCGCCATGACACCTGACTTCCGTAACGCGCTGACCGCCCTGTTTGCGATCCAGTTTTTCAGCTGGAGTGCAATGTTCGCGCTGTGGATCTATGCGATGCCGCTGATCGCCGGGCAGATCCTACACCGGCCGCTGGTGGGAGCCGGGCTGCAAGCGGTGCTGGTTACGGTTAGCCTGTGTTACGCCACTTATGCGTTGCTCGGGACCCTGGGGGGTTTCGTGTTGCCCGGGCTGATCGACCGGTTCGGGCACGGCATGGTGCTGGGGCTGTGTTTGATGGCGGGGGCGGCGGGGCTGGCGCAGCTGTCGCGCGCGACGGGCGTGGGCGGTATGATCGCGGCATTCGTGGCGATTGGCATCGGCTGGAGCGCGATGGGCTCAGTCCCCTATGCCCTGCTCGCACGAATGGTGCCAGAGGGACGCGGGGCGCACTTCACCCGGATTCTAGGATTTTCGACGGTCTTGCCGCAGATCGTGACGACTCTCGGTCTAGCATTATTCGCGCCGCAATTGCTCGGGACTGATCCAGCGCGTGTGATCGCCTTGGCCGCTGCGGCGATGGCTCTTGCTGGTACGCTGTCTCTGTTGCTGCGCGGCTCTTTCGCCGCTGCCGATGCCAACCGCGAGCTGTGGTAAACGCAGTTAAATCCAGCGCCACACGCCTGCAGGCACCGCGATCAGCCAGCCATGTGCCCATGTGACGGCAAGCCACAGCGCCAGGCCGCCTAGCCAAGGCACGGCTCCCGCCGAGGCGAAACCGCTCAACTGCGGCCAGTAACTGGTGCGATGTTGCCAGCTCGACCAAGCATCGCCCATCAGCAATTCTTTTTTGCGGTCCTGCATATGCGCTCCGACCAGCGCGAGGAAGGCGACCGCGCCGCTCAGC
>JAYTIS010000206.1:0-3042 GCA_043731725.1 Novosphingobium sp. | reverse complement strand
CCGGCCATATCGACCCGCCGCGCCAGCCAGCGCCCGCCGATCGCCAGGATCGGAGTGACAGTCAGCCCCAGCGCGGTCACGATTTCCCAGAACTGCGCCGCCGAGGGTACGATCAGCTTGCCCGCCTGCGCCGCACCCAGCACGATCAGCGTGGTCTCTGACGGGCTGGCGAGAAGTATGCCGGTTTCGGTCGAAGTGCTCAGCCGCGCCCCGGACATCCGCAAGAGAACTGCCGTAACGATTGCCTTTGAGCCCAGCACCAGCGCTGCAGCCAGCAGAACTTCGCCCAGCCGCGCCCAGATCACCGACAGGTCGAGACCCATCCCCACGGTGAGCAGGAACACCCCGAGGGCCAAGCCTTTGAACGGTGCGATCATGTGTTCGACTTCGCCGTTGTATTCGGTCTCGGCGATCAGCAGCCCGGCGATCAGCGCGCCCACAATGGGGGAGAGGCCAACCGCGCCGGTGGCCAGCGAGGCGAGGATCACGACCAGCAGGCTGACCGCGAAGAACAGCTCCGGGCTCTTGGTCCGCGCCGCCTGATCGAACAAGCGCGGCAAGACGACTTTCCCGGCAACCAGCAGCACGGCCACGACCAATGCGCCAAGACCGAGCGTGCGCAGCATTGGACCAAGCCCGGCATTTTCTCCGTCGCGGCCGAGCGCCGAGAGCAGGAACAGGATCGGGACCAGCGCGATGTCCTCGAACAGCAACATGGCGAGCGCGGCGCGGCCGACCGGCGTATTCTGGTCGGCAATGCGCAGCACCAGTGCGGTTGACGAGAGCGCCAGCGCCAGACCCAGCGCCGCCGCCGTGGCCAGCGAGTTGTCAAGCGCCATCAGGACCACGGCGATCAGTGCCGCACTGCCGAACAGCTCCTTCGAACCCAGTCCGAACACCGCCGCGCGCATGGCCCACAGCCGCTTGAACGAGAGTTCCAGACCGACTGAAAACAGCAGCAGCACGATGCCGAATTCGGCAAAGGGTTCCAGCCGGTGCGGATCGCTGATTGTGACGAAATGGAGCCAGGGATAGTCAAGCGCTGCCTTGCCAAGGCCGAACGGACCGACCAGAATTCCGACCAGGATAAAGCCGATCACCGGCGTAATCCTGAACCGGGCGAACAACGGAATGACGATCCCCGCCGCAGCAAGGATCACCAGTCCGTCGCTAAGCAGTGAGGTTGAAATTAGCTGGGTGGGTGCGGCCATCAATCATGGGTAGAGCGGCGGGCCTGTCCTGTCACCTCGGCAGCTTGACCGCGAGGTATCCTTACCGCACATTTTCGTTGGTGTTTCGAAACAAGGGGTACAGGTTGATGATGGGCAAGTCGATTTTCACGGCGGCGGCGAGTGTTGCGCTACTTGCACCGGCGGCTGCTTTCGCGACGCCCGCGAGCGATCTTGCAGCGAGCATGGCCGATGCCTTGCAAGGGCTGGTTGGCAAGCAGGCCGACAGCCCGTTCACGATCACTTCGATCAAAGCCGACAGCGAAACGCTGGTGATCAGCGTCGATGGCGAATCCGGCTGGCGTGAGGACAAGTCGGCTGAGGACCTGAGCGCGGCTTTCGTGGGCGGCTTCTGCACCAAGGCGGCGACCATGTTCGACAGCGGCATGAAGCTGCGCGTGGATACAAGCGAGAACGGCGGTGACAAGCTGTGGACGGGCCCCACGGTTGACCATTGCCCGGCGAAGTAATCGGCACGTGAACGATCCGTCCGACGTCCTGATCGTCGGCGGGGGGCCAGCCGGAATGATGGCTGGTTATCTGCTGGCCCGCGCGGGCGTGCGGGTGACGGTGCTGGAGAAGCACGCCGATTTCTTCCGCGATTTTCGCGGTGACACGGTGCATCCTTCGACGATGCAGGTGCTCGAGGAGTTGGGCTTGCTGGAGGAATTCCTCAAACGCCCGCATCACCGGATCGACCGCGCCGCGCTCACCTGGAACGGCCGCCAGATGATAATTGGTGACTTGTCGCACCTCAATATGGCCGCGCCGTTTATCGCAATGATGCCGCAGTGGGACTTCCTTGATTTCCTGCGCGAGCAAGGGGCAAAGTTGCCCGGATTTTCGTTGCGCATGTCGGCGCCGGTAAGCGGCTTTATCGAGGAAGCAGGCCGGATTGCCGGGGTGCGGCTGGGCGATGGCAGCGAACTTCGCGCGCATCTGACAATTGCCTGCGATGGCCGCGCCTCGCTCGCCCGCGCCATGCTCCCGCTTGAATCGCTCGGCGCGCCGATTGACGTCTTCTGGTTTGCCGTGCCCAAGCAGGGTCAGGGCCACGAGCTGCGCGGGGTCGTGTCAGGGCCGCAGCTGATCGTGATGATCGACCGGGGCGACTATTGGCAATGCGCTTTCGTGATCGCCAAGGGCGGGGCCGAGGCCATCGAAGCGCGCGGGATTGCCGCATTCCGCGCCGCCATTCTGACCGCCGCACCAGAACTGACCGGTCTCGAAACCGTGCTGCCCGATTGGAACAAGGTCAGTCTGCTCAATGTCTCGCTCGACCGGTTGACCCAGTGGTCGCGGCCCGGCCTGCTCGCGATTGGCGATGCCGCGCACGCGATGAGCCCGGTCGGCGGGATCGGGATTAACCTGGCAATCCAGGACGCGGTCGCGGCCGCCAACGCGCTCGCCGCGGCGCTGGCCTGCGGTGAACCCGTCGATGCTCTGCTGGCCAAAGTGCAAGCCCGGCGCTGGTTGCCCACCCAGCTAGTGCAAGGTGCGCAGCGTGCGATGCACGAGCGGGTCGTGCGGCCGCTATTGCAGGCAGATCTGGCTAATCCAAAACAGCCACCACTGGTGGTGCGGCTATTCAACCGCTTCCCGCTGCTGCGCCGCATTCCGGGCTATCTGATCGGCCACGGGATCCGCATGGAGCACGTCCGCTCGCCCCGAGCGGACGGTTAACTCACTTCCAGTTCTGCATCTCGGTTTCAAGGTTCGCCACCACTGCAGCGAAGAAGCCTTCGGTGGTTAGCCAGGCCTGATCGGGCCCGATCAGAATCGCCAGATCCTTGGTCATCTTGCCGCTTTCGAC
>JAYTIS010000205.1:0-2251 GCA_043731725.1 Novosphingobium sp. | reverse complement strand
AGGCCCGGTCTGGCCGTAACCCGACATGCGGACGATGATCAGGCGCGGGAACTCAGCCTGCAGCTCCGCTGGACCCAAGCCCCATTTCTCCATGGTTCCAGGCTTGAAGTTCTCGATCAGGATGTCAGCGCCTTCAAGCAGGCGGCGCAGCAGGTTCTGGCCTTCGGGCACGCGCAGATTGGCGCTGACCCCGCGCTTGTTGCGCGCGATCACCTGCCACCACAGCTTGTGCTCCCCGTTACCCCAGGTCCGCATCGGATCGCCGCTACCTGGCGGCTCGACCTTGATCACGTCGGCGCCCATATCGCCGAGCAATTGCCCGCAGAAGGGCCCGGCGATCAACTGGCCAAGCTCGATCACCTTGATCCCGGCGAGCGCGCCAGTGTTGGTAGGGTCTGTCATGCCAGCGCCTGTGGCGGGAATGGGACGGCCTTGGCAAGACTGCTCGGCAGCGCTTTGCCCATGATCCCGGAAAGCCAATGCGAAGCCTCTAGCAGCCTGTCCAGATCAAGCCCGGTCGCAATTCCCGAACGCGCGAACAGATAGGCCACATCCTCGGTGGCGACGTTGCCTGCGGCACCGGGCGCGAACGGGCAACCGCCGAGTCCGCCAAGCGACGCATCGACCGTCGCGGCCCCGGCTTCGACTGCCGCCCAGGCATTGGCGACGCCGGTGTTGCGGGTATCGTGGAAATGTACCCGCACCGGCAGCGGCGCGACGGCTTGGCGTACTGCCGCAACCAGCGCCGTCACTTGCGCCGGGACAGCTACGCCGATCGTATCGGCGAGTGCCACTTCGCAAGGGCCGGCCTCGGCCAGTTTGCGGGCCATGGCGACGACATGCGCCGGGTCGATCTCACCTTCGAACGGGCAGCCGAAAGCGGTGGCAATGGTCACCTGCGCTGAACGCCCTGCAGCCTTGGCCAAGGCGATGATTGCTTTGGCCTCGTCCACCGACTGCGCACTATCCTGTCCCTGGTTGCGCACGCCGAACGTATCGGAGGCAACCGCGACTGCGCCTAGCTGATCGACCCCGGCGGCCAACGCGCGCTCGGCCCCGCGCTGGTTGAGCACCAATCCAATCCGGGTCACACCTGCAGGCCGCCCCAGCGCCTCAACCACCGCCTCGGCATCGGCCATCTGCGGCACCTTGCGCGGATTGACGAAGCTCGCGATTTCGATCTGCCGCGCACCTGCGGCGATGCAGCGATGGAGCAGCTCGACCTTGTCTGCAGTCGAGACCAGCAAGGCCTCATTCTGCAGTCCGTCGCGCGGGCCGACTTCGACGATCTCGATTGTCAGCGCCACCAACATCAGCCTTGCCCGGCAATCCAGTCGCGCACCAGCGTCGCCGCCTCATTCACCTGTTGTGGCTGGCCAAAATAATAATGGTTCGCGCCCTGAATGACGTGATGGTCGATGCTGCACTTGTTAGCCGCCGCCATCAGCCGCGCGGCATGGCTGGGAGTGCAGGCATCGTCGGCGCTGTTTTCGATCACCAGCATCGGGCTCGCAATCCGCGCCGCGCATTTGAGCCCATCGCCGTTCGACAGATCGTACGACCACTGCGACAGCCACGACCGCAGCGTGGTGAACCGCGCGAGGCCGACCGGGCCATCGTTGACCACAAACGGATCGCCCAGCATGCAGTGACCCGGCTGGCGGTCGTTGGGATCGACCGCAGGATCGAGCCAGCGCGGATCGGCCATGGTGCCCTGCACGGTGAAACAGCGCTCATGATGCTCAAGCCCCTGTGCCCTAAGCGCCGCCAGTTCATCTTGCACCCAAGCCGTAATCCTTCGATTGCGGGCGATCTGGCGGGCGCGGTATTCGGCGAGGAAATCGGTCGAATAGGGCGGCTTGGGGGCATCCGCTGCGTAAAGGTTCCACTTGGGATTGCGCTCAAAGGGCCGGCTTTCATCCTCGATCGAGGCGTCCATCCACTCGGTCAGCGTCAGGTTGCGCGACAGGTGCGCGGCGAGCAGCAGCACGCCGTCCGCTGGAATGAACCTCGCGGCGGTCAGGTCGTAAGGATCGCCCGCCGGGGTATGCGTCACGCGGGGGTCCTGCGCTTCGGCCTGATAGAACAGGCTCTGCGCCCCGCCGCCCGACCAGCCGCCGAGGTAGACCTTGGTATAACCGAGCCTCTCCTTGGCGTGGCGGATGCAGGCGCCGAAATCCATCACTGCGCGCTCCATGATCAGCGCGGTGTCGTTGCCGCGATAGCGCGTGTTGCAGTAGATCGTGTGGAC
>JAYTIS010000204.1:0-3685 GCA_043731725.1 Novosphingobium sp. | reverse complement strand
CAGGCAATTTCACTGTTGGAAACAATTTCACATCTGCTTGGTGCCGTGGCCTGGCCCACATTCGCTTTGATCGCAGCGTGGACGATACTCCCCACTGTGCTTCGAACTATGTCAGACAGCGAAGATGTCAGTGTTGACCTGTTTGGCTTCAAAGCAGCATTTACCAAAAAGAAAAATCTGGCGGTCACGGCGCTGGTGGACGCTGCCCGGGTGAGAGTTGACGGAAAACCCCAGGCCGACAATCCGGAGTCGGCCAAGGATGTAGTTGCGCGGGCCGTAACGCCCGCTTCGGTCAAGAAACTCGATGGCCGCAAAATCTTGTGGGCCGATGATCGACCAAGCAACAATAGCAGCGCGAGGCAAGCTTTTGAAGCGCTAGGAATAAAATTCGACCTTGCACTGGATACCGATGAAGCAATCAGGCTCCTCGGTAATCAGAACTTTGATTTGGTAATATCCGACATGGGTCGCCCGCCCGATGCCAAGGCGGGCTACACCTTGCTGGAACGGCTGCGCTCGACCGGCAATTTGATCCCGTACGTAATTTACTCGTCCGCAGGGAGTGATTTACAAAATCAAGCGGAAGCCAGGCGGCGGGGCGCGCTCAATTCCACGAATTCTACGAACGATTTATTCCAGATCGTAACCACTGAGCTAACGCGTTAAGGCGTAAAGCTTTGTGACGGTGGCAATGCCCGTTGTGTGTGCCATCATCGCCATAACCCAGCTCGCCATTTACATCAGCTTGAAGGCTGTGCTCCCGCTTTGCCCAAACTGGTCTCGCGCCCAAGCAGCGGCAGCTGCACCGCCGCGCTAGTTCCTACTCCGACTGTGCTGGTGATATCGAGCGTGCCGCCGTGCCGCTCGACGATGTGCTTGACGATCGCCAGCCCGAGCCCGGTCCCGCCTGACGCGCGGCTGCGGCCCGGATCGGTGCGGTAGAACCGCCGGGTGAGGTGCGGGAGGTGTTCGGGCGCGATACCTGGACCTTGATCGGTCACCGCCAGCCGGGCCTGGCCATCGTCGCGGCGTTCCACGGTCACGATTACCGGTTGGTCCTCGGCACCGTATTTAAGCGCATTGTCGATCAGGTTACGCAGCAATTGTTCAAGCTGACTTGGATCGGCGAGGACCATCGTGTCTGGCTGGACTTCAGCCAGCGCGACGCGTTCCTTGCCTTTGAGCGTTGACACTTCGCCGACGACTCGCGCGGCCAGCAACGCCAGATCGATCGCTTCGCTCGGTCGGTCGTGCTTCTCCGCCTCGACATGGCTCAAAGTCATCAGATCTTCGACCAACGAAAGCATGCGGCGCGCCTCGCGATCAATAATCCCAACGAAGCGGTGCCGGGTTTCGTGGTCGGTCGGGGCACTCTCGTCGCCCAGCGTCTCGGCATAGCCGATCACCGCGGCGAGCGGCGTGCGCAGTTCATGGCTGGCATTCGCGACAAAGTCGGTGTGCGCGCGGCTGACATCGGATTCGGCAGTGCGGTCAGACAGTTCGATCATCCAGCGGTCACCGGCAATCGCCCGCCGGGTCAGTTGCCATAGGCTGCGCGTTCCGGTGAAGCCTGGGATGCTGACAGTGGCGCCGTCGGGCAGGTCGATCAGCCGCATTGCATCGGGATGACGCAACGCGATCCGGGCATCCTGGCCCAGCACGTGGTGACCCAGCGCGGCGCGCGCGGCGGCATTCGCCTCGACAATCCGCGTGCCTTCGAGCAGCAGCAGTGGGAGTGCCACCGGCTCGATCGTTTCGTGAATGGCATCGCGCGATACTTCGCTCAGATTGATCCGCGGGTTGACGATCTCGGGTTCGGGGCTGGTCAGCCACAGCGAGCCCAGCCACAGCGCCAGTACCCCCAGTGTGAGCCAAGCGCTGCTGCCAGTCACCAACATCACCGCCCCGGTGATCAGCGCCAGCACAATGCCGGGGTAGGGAAGGGGGCGTTTGGCGAACATTGGCGAGCGCTCCTTACGAGGCGCGGGGCTGCCTGCCAATCATTACAGTGGTGTGTCGTTGCACAATGTCTGGGGTTGATCATGTTTTGGCTGGTGACCCCTACGGGAATCGAACCCGTGTTTCAGCCGTGAGAGGGCCGCGTCCTAACCGCTGGACGAAGGGGCCTCGAAACCAGAAGCCAGATGCTGCTTCGGCGCAGCGAGAATGGTGACCCGTACGGGATTCGAACCCGTGTTTCAGCCGTGAAAGGGCCGCGTCCTAACCACTGGACGAACAGGCCATACCAGCTGCGCCGAAAGCAGGCCGCGCCTTTAGGCAAGCCCGCCTAGAGGGTCAAGTGTTTAGGGCAGAATGTTGCCGCGCGATCGGGCGCTGGTTCAGTCTGGTAATCAGCCGATCGAGGAATGGCACACGGCCTGCAATTTGTTGCCATCGGGATCACGCACATAGGCCCCGTAATAGTGCGGGTGATAATGCGCGCGTGGCCCAGGCGCACCCTCATCGCTGCCGCCGTTGGCCAATGCTGTGGCATGAAAGGCATCGACCTTGGCATGGGTATCTACCAGAAACGCCACATGGACACCGTTGCCGGGACGGGCTGCAGCGCCATCGAACGGCGCGCCGATAAAGGTCTTGGGGCCGACCGCATCACCAAACGCAATCCCACCTTCGCGCTCGAACATCACTGGATGGCCGAGCACCTCCATCACTGCCAACCAAAACGGCCGCGCACGCTGCCAATCGTTCGTGCCTAAAGTTACATGACTGAACAAACTTCGCTCCGGTTTAATCGGCGAAAGCCGCATCATCGACATGCAGTTCCGCCTGCGGCCGGTTTGACCAATCGTCGATTTTGGCGCGCCCGGCCAGCCACAGCCGCCGATGGTGCGTGGCGTGGAGCAGCGCCTGGCCAAGCTCGGTGTTGGCTGCCCGAAAGGCGATGGCTTTGAAGTTTGCCCCATCTTCGCCGCGTACGATCAGCCGCACATGATCGGTGCCGACCAAATCGGCTTTGACCATCCGCACCGGTCCGACCGCCACACGCGGGCCCGGCCAGCCCATTCCGTATGGCCCGGCGCTTTCGAGCGTTTCGACCAGCGCGGGTGTCAGCCCTCCCGGCGCCAGCGCCAGATCGAGCAACAGTGACTTATTGCCCATCGCGCCGTTGACCGTCGCCGCCAGTCGCGCGTCGAGCCAGTCGCTCAGCGCGTCAAGTGCACCCGGAGCCACGGTTAGCCCGGCCGCCATCGCGTGCCCGCCGCCAGCCAGCAGCAAGCCAGCTTCGCGCGCGGCAATGATCGCAGCTCCCAGATCGACCCCGGCAATCGACCGCCCCGAGCCCTTGCCGTTGCCATGCTCATCGGCATCGAGCGCAATCACCAGTGCGGGCTTCCCGGTCTTTTCCTTGATCCGTCCCGCAACGATTCCGATCACCCCGGGGTGCCAGCCAAGTCCGGCCAGCACCAGCACCGCACGATTGTGCTGGTTGGCGATCTGCGCTTCGGCCTGTTCCTGCACCACGGCTTCAATCCCGCGTCGCTCCTCGTTTAACTGCGAAAGCTGTGCAGCGATCGCGCGGGCTTCGTCGGGATCTTCGGTGGTCAATAGGCGCACCCCCAACGTGGCCTCACCCACGCGCCCGCCGGCGTTGATCCGCGGACCCAGCGCAAAGCCAAGGTCCGAACAGCTCGGCGCGCGGCTGAGGCGACTGGCGTCGATCAAC
>JAYTIS010000203.1:0-2106 GCA_043731725.1 Novosphingobium sp. | reverse complement strand
TCGATCGGGCTATCTTACGGTGCGCATTCAAACCTGTGCATCAACCAGATCCGCCGCTGGGGGTCGGACGAGCAGAAGGCCAGGTACTTGCCCAAACTGGTCTCGGGCGAGCATGTCGGCAGTCTCGCCATGTCGGAAGCGGGTGCGGGATCGGACGTGGTTTCGATGAAGCTCAAAGCCGAACCGGTGCCCGGCGGCTGGAAGCTCAATGGTACCAAGTTCTGGATCACCAACGCGACCTGTGCCGATACGTTGGTGGTCTATGCCAAGTCTGCGCCGGACACTGCGAGCAAAGGCATCACCGCCTTCTTGATCGAGAAAGACTTTCCCGGGTTCTCGATCGGCCAGAAGATTGACAAGATGGGCATGCGCGGCAGCCCCACCGCCGAACTGGTATTCGACGATTGCTTCGTACCCGAAGACAATGTGATGGGCCCGGTGCACGGCGGCGTCGGCGTGCTGATGAGCGGCCTTGATTACGAGCGCGTGGTGCTGGCCGGATTGCAGCTGGGCATCATGCAGGCCTGCCTCGATGTGGTCATCCCGTTCGTGCGCGAGCGCAAGCAGTTCGGCAAACCGATCGGTGCATTTCAGCTGATCCAAGCCAAGGTCGCGGACATGTATGTCGCGCTGCAATCGGCGCGGGCCTACACCTATGCCGTCGCTCGCAGCTGCGATGCCGGACACACCACCCGCTTCGATGCCGCGGGCGTGATCCTGCTAGCCAGCGAAAACGCCTTCCGCGTTGCGGGTGAGGCGATCCAAGCCCTAGGCGGCGCGGGCTACACCAAAGACTGGCCGGTTGAGCGGTTCCTGCGCGATGCCAAGCTGCTCGATATCGGCGCGGGGACCAATGAGATCAGGCGCATGCTGATCGGGCGCGAACTGATTGGAGCGGGGGCATGAACAGCCCGCTCGATTGGTACGCGGCGGTGTCTGGTGTGATTGCCGCCGCTTTGATCGCCTGGGACTATAGCCGCAAAGTGTCCGGCTGGGCCTTTGTGCTGTTTGTCAGCACCTCGATCGCGTGGATCGTCAGCAGCCTTATCAACAAGACTGCACCACTGGCGGTACAGAATGTGCTGATGCTGGGTATCAACCTGTTAGGCGTCTATCGCTACCTCATTCGCAAGAAGCCGAACTCATGAGCGCACCCGTCCTTCCCACCAGTCTCAACCCCGATAGCCCCGAAGCGCTGGCGCGCGGCGCGCATAACCGTGCGCTGGCACAGGAGCTGCGTGAGCGGGTGGCCACAGCCGCGCTGGGCGGAAATGCCAAGAGCCGCGAGCGGCATACCTCGCGCGGCAAGCTGCTGCCGCGAGAGCGGGTGGAACGGCTGCTCGATCCGGGCTCGCCTTTGCTCGAGATCGGGCAATTGGCGGCGGGCGGGATGTATGACGGCGAGATTCCCGGCGCCGGGATCATCACCGCGATCGGGCGCGTATCGGGCCGCCAGTGCATGATCGTTTGCAACGATGCCACGGTCAAAGGCGGTACCTATTATCCGCTGACGGTCAAAAAGCATCTGCGCGCGCAGGAGATAGCCGAGGCTAACCACCTGCCGTGCATCTATCTGGTCGACAGCGGCGGGGCCAACCTGCCGCATCAAAGCGAAGTCTTTCCCGACCGCGACCACTTCGGGCGGATTTTCTACAATCAGGCGCAGATGAGCGCCAAGGGCATAGCGCAGATCGCCTGCGTGATGGGCAGCTGCACCGCGGGCGGCGCTTACGTTCCGGCGATGAGCGACGAGAGCGTGATCGTACGCGGGCAAGGCACGATTTTCCTCGCCGGGCCGCCGCTGGTAAAGGCCGCGACGGGCGAGGAAATTTCATCGGAAGACCTCGGCGGCGGCGAACTCCATGCGCGCAAATCGGGTGTGGTCGATCATCTGGCTGAGAATGACGAACACGCGCTGACGATTGTCCGCGATATCGTCAGCCATCTTGGCCCAAGGCACGAGCATGGTTTGCCGCTGACAGAACCGCGCCCAGCCAAGTATGACGCCGAGGAGCTCTACGCGGTGGTGCCCGACGATGTCCGCGCGCCGTATGATGTCCACGAGGTGATCGCGCGGCTGGTCGATGGCAGCGAGTTTCACGAGTT
>JAYTIS010000202.1:0-4979 GCA_043731725.1 Novosphingobium sp. | reverse complement strand
AGCAATTTGCGTTTGGTCGACATGCCGCCGAGCTTAGAGCGAAGCTGGCTAGGCGGCAACAGCCCACTGCGCTAGGGGCAAGGTGATGTATAAATTTGCCCCCGATCCGCACCAGACCAAGGCTGAGCTATACCGCGAACTGGCAGATGCAGCAGCAGCGCTGATCGCGGGCGAACCTGACGCCGTGGCGAACATGGCCAATTTAGCGGCGCTGATCTGGCAATTTCTGCCGCGGCTCAACTGGGCCGGGTTCTACCGCGTGGCGGACCATGAACTGGTGCTCGGTCCGTTCCAAGGTGGACCGGCATGCATCCGGATCGCGTTCGGACAAGGGGTCTGCGGCACGGCTGCGGCCAGCGGAGAAACCCAGTTGGTGCCCGATGTCCATGCCTTCCCGGGTCATATCGCCTGCGACGCGGCCAGCGCGTCCGAACTGGTGGTGCCGGTGCGGCGCGGCGGCTCAATGATCGCAGTGATCGATCTCGACAGCCCTGATCTGGCTCGCTTCGATGCCGAAGACGCGCGCGGGATCGAGGCATTGGCGATAGTAATAGCCTCAGCTATTTAGCTGCTTACGCCGCTTACTCAGTCAGCGCAGGCTGCTCCGTAACGGGACAGCTGTGGTAGTAATTGGCCGCGCGCCTTGGAATTCTGCGAATGGCAATGCTAAAATCCGGATTAACACCGGATTCGACCGGCTCAAACCAGGGGATTGCCATGACGTCGCGAACGCGAAGCCTACCGCTGCTGGCTGCACTATCTGTGGGACTCGCTTCGCCGGCAATGGCACAAACCGGTCTCCCACCCCTTCCGCCCCACGCCACCCCGATGCCGGCAGTCGATGCCGCTGGAGACTTTTACGGCAATGGTGCCCCCGATCCGCGGCCTGAATGGCAGGGGGGCTATGATCGAGGCGGCTATGATCAGGCGCGGGCCGATTGGCTTAACGAATGCCGCAGCAATCGCAGCCATGGCAAGACCGTGGGCGGCGCAGTGCTTGGCGGTCTGGTTGGCGGCGTGATCGGCAACCGAGTGGCCGGAAGCGGCAGCCGGGTTGAGGGTACCGTACTAGGCGCGGCGACGGGGGTGGTCGTCGGCGGCGTAATCGGCAATGCGGGCGACCGGCGCGGCGTGCGCGATTATTGCGAAGACTACCTCGATCACTATACTAGCGAGCAGGGCGGCAACGGCTATGGGCGGCCGAGCGCTTATGGCTATGGCCTGCAGGGCTATGGCTATGGCTATCAGCCGATGATGGTCATGGTGCCAGTGATGATGATGCCGGCACTCGGCGGTGGCCAGCACGAATGCACCGAGACCGTGGTGACTGAGGAATATGTCACCGAGGCGCCGCGCCGCGTGCTGCGGCGCATGATCCGGCCGCGCATGCCCGTCCTGCAGAGGGCGGCGCCCGTCGACCCCGACAAGCGGGTGCGTGTCAACTGATAGGACGGCATAGCCAGACCAGGTAAAAGGGAGCCGCTGCGCCCCCTTGTCATGGCCTGCTACAGTTTGCGGCCGATCAGCTCTTTCATGATCTCATTGGTCCCGCCAAAGATCCGCGTGACCCGGGCGCTGCGCCAAGCCCGCGCAATCGGGTATTCATTCATATAGCCCGCGCCGCCGTGGAGCTGCAGGCACTTATCCATCACTTCCCACTGCATATCAGTGTGCCACAATTTGGCCGCCGCGCCTTCCTCGGCGGTCAGCTCGCGCTTCAGGTGGCGCGCTAGAGCCCAGTCCAGATGCGCCCAGCCAACTTGCAACTTGGCCTTGAGGTCGGCCAAGGTGAATCGGGTGTTCTGGAAATCGAGCACCGGCTTGCCGAATGCCATGCGGGTCCGGGTGAACTCAACCGTGTCGTCGAACGCGCGCTGCGCCGAAGCTTGCGCCGAGACCGCGATCGACAGCCGTTCCTGCGGCAGTTCGCTCATCAGATAAATGAACCCTTTGCCTTCCTCACCCAGACAATTTGTGATCGGCACCCGCACGTCTTCAAAGAACAGTTCCGAGGTATCCGCTTCGTCCTGCCCAATCTTATCTAGGTTGCGGCCGCGCTTGAAACCATCGCGATCAGCCTCAACCAGCACGATCGAGACGCCCTTCCAGGCCGGTTGAACATCGGTATCGGTTTTGACACAAAGCAAGATCAAGTCGGCGTTCTGGCCATTGGTGATGTAAGTCTTCGAGCCATTGATGACATAGTGATTGCCATCTTTTTTGGCGGTGGTGCGCATTCCCTGCAGATCGCTGCCGGTGCCCGGTTCGGTCATGGCGATGGCGGTGATAACCTCGCCCGCGACCATCTTGGGCAGCCATTTGGCCTTCTGTTCGTCCGAACCATAAGACACCAGGTAATTGCAGACGATGTCTGATTGCAATGAAAACCCGGTGGCCACGCGCCCGTAATAGGCGCTTTCCTCGTCGACGATCGCGTTATAGCCAAAATCGAGCCCCAGCCCGCCAAACTCTTCGGGCACGGTTGGGCACAGCATGCCCAGCGCTCCGGCTTTGGGCCACAGCGACTTGGGGACGATCCCCGCATCGGCCCATTCGGCTTGATGCGGCGCGACTTCAGCTTCAAGAAAACGCCGCACGGTTTGGCGGAAAGCCTCGTGATCTTCGTTGTAGGCGGTGCGCGCCAGCGAATCCATCGACATGGAATATCCTCTCTGCAAGCAACAATGCAGAGCCGACTAAGGCTTGGCGTGGGCTACGGTCAACTGCTATTTAATCGAGCGGTTAAAACACCCTGAATTGCCCGCTCAGGGTGATTGAGCCAGCGGCGGCAGTGGCGGCTTTAGATCAAGCCTGATCCGCCCCAGCCGCTGTGAAGCATGGTCGTGATCAATCCGCAGCTGCTGTGCGAGATCCTTGGTAAGTCCCAGTGCTGACGCGCTTGCGGCGCCGATCCGGAGCCGGTAATCGCCATAGGGCACGCTGTCGAACAGCACATAACCGTCGAAATCGCTGGCCGTCTGAAAGAGCACGTGTCCGGCCGGATCGGTCAGCTCGACCGTAACTCCACCCTGCGGCTCACCGTCGGGGCCAAGCAAAATTGCCTCAACTTCTCCGGTCGGCGCGAGCGCCAGCAAGACCTTGGCCGCCACTCCGGGCCGCGGCACCACCACCATGCCTTGGCCTTTGGGGCGCAACAGCGGATCAGGCAGGCTGCCGCTATCGATTGAGACCAGCACCGGCACATACGGCAACAATCCGTCGATCACAGCGCGGCCGGCCTTGTTGGTCGGCCGGTCGCCGTGGCGGAACCCGGCTTCGATTGCGACTCCTTCAACCGCGGGTTCACCCGCCTGACGCAAACCATCACCGTTGTCGTCGCGGAACACCTCGATGCTGGCTTGGCCTTGCTGCGCCAGCCGGTCGCGGGAGACACGCCAGCCACCGCCAGTCGGATCGGGACCCAGACTGAGCGCCAGTGTAAGCCCAAAACCCAGATTGCCGCGATTGTCCAGCGTGCCTTCACCTCGGAGCGCAAATCTCTGAAATTGTCGGACAAATCCCAGTGTCATGGTGCGTCGCTGGGTTGGTCCATCGATGTCGTAAGCCGCCCGCGCGGTCATGTCGCGGCCCACCGGAGCTTCGACCACCAGCTGCGCCTGTTGGAATCCGGGCTGGTTGCCATCGAGACCGAAATGTACTTGTCCGCGCATTCGCACCCGCCCAAACCCGGTGTTGCCCAGCAGCGCAATTGCGTTGCCCTGTGCTTCACGGTCGCTCAGCGCAGGGCTGCCGGTTACGCTGCGGTGCAGCAATTCGACGGTCAGTATCGCGCGGCTGACATGAAGCGAGGCGTGCGTTAATAATTCGGTAATCTTTACCCCATCGCGCGAGTGGGATTGGAGCGCGCCGAGCTCAACCGGCAGGCTCCACCCGCCCAGATGGACGTGCCCGCTCAGGCGGAACTCCATTTCGCTGCGCTGCCGCACGCTTACTTGCTCACTATCGAAATCGCCATTGACCCACAGCACGTGCCCGGCAAAGCGCAGACCGCCCAGCCGCCCGATGGTCTCGCCGCGCAGCGCCCGACCGGCGCCCATTTGCTGCGCACCCGATAATTCGACCAGCATTGGACCGATTGATCGACGTAATGTCCCTTCAAGGTAGTTCCGGCGCCGCCCCAACCGCACAGAACTGTTGTACGAAGCACCGATGGTGGTGCGCCGATCAAGCCCGTGCTCGATACCTAGGCCAAAACGCCATCCGCTCAGCGGATCCGGCGAGCGGTGCGCCATACCAATCAAGTCGTGGCCTTGATCAACGACCCCTACCCAGTACCACGTCTTGCCAGCAGGCAAACTGTCCAGCCCTACCGGGACGGTCGAAGTTTCGTGCCGGACCTGGCCTTGCGGCCCGTAGAGTACGACATCGAATTCATTGTCGCCAAACACCAGTTCGATATCGGCGAATTCGTAACGACCATCGTCGCGATCAGCCTGATAAGCGCGCAATTCACCGTTGCGATACAATTCGGCATCCCATCCTGCCGCCAAAACACCGCGCAACGTCGTCACACCGAACCGTGAAGGCAAATTAAGTGGTCGGTTGCTGACAAAAAGACCGCGGCCATATGCGCTCTGCGCCGAAAGTGCGGTGGGCTGGGTATCGACGTCGCCAATGGCGAACCGAGTAGCTTTCAGCGGCCCCAGAAGCCCGCCCGCCGGATCATTGCGATAAAGACGCAGCCGCAACGAATCAGGAACCGGGCCATTGCTGCCCGCGACGCGCGCTGAATAGCTCAGTCCGACTAGTTCGCCGCTGGCAAGCGCTTCGTATTGCACTTGGGTGCCACTACTCTGGCTCCATTGCGCCTGCACCTGCACATCGATCGAAGGCGTCCGCCATGTTTGGTACGGTGCGTCGGCATGCGGCAAGCTTGCCAGGTCAAACTGCAAATCGCGCGGTTTACGAAGTCGCGCGGCGCGACTTTTGCGTTCAATCGCTTCGAGGAACGGCAATTT
>JAYTIS010000201.1:0-1557 GCA_043731725.1 Novosphingobium sp. | reverse complement strand
TTCGATATTGTATTTAACAATGGTCGGGGAGACAGGATTCGAACCTGCGACCCTCTGGTCCCAAACCAGATGCGCTACCAGGCTGCGCCACTCCCCGACCTGGGGTATAAATCATTCGCCGTGGTGGGCCCGGCAGGACTCGAACCCGCGACCAAGCCGTTATGAGCGGCCGGCTCTAACCAACTGAGCTACAGGCCCATCAGGCGAAGCGACGGCGCGCGTTAGCTGGCGCCGAGCGGTTAGGCAAGCGCTGCTGCGCCAATCAATTCGCTAACCGTAGTCGGTGCAACGCCGCGCTGGCGCAAATAGGCGAAAACCTGGCGCCACCAATCGTACAAAGCATCGAGATCGTCCTCGCTGCGGACATATGGCGTATAGCCGGGTGCGAGCGACGGGCTGTGGAATGACAGCACCAGCACCGGCAGCGCCTGATCGATCGCGATATCGATCCCGCGGATTGCTTCTTCGACGGTTACGCCTTCGGGGGTGAGCGGGATCCGCTCGAGCAGACCGATCCGCGCGAGCAGCCCGCGCAGCCGCGGCACCCGCCACATTTGCGGATAAAGCCAGCGGCCGATCTGGTGCAGCAGGCCCCAATAGACCGTGGTCAGCGGCAATTCCATCAAGCCTTTGCTGCGATCAAGCCAATAGGGCCGGACCGGGAACTCGCGAAAATTCGGCCCACCTTGCGATGAATAATCGAAACACGAGCGCACCGAGCTATCGATGGCGATCCCGCCGCTTGCCAGTATATCCGCAGTGTTCGGCCCAACCCCATAGCGACCCGCGCGGTAGATCAGCGGGGCAGCGCCGAAATTTTCGGCAATGGCATCGCGCAGATTGGTGAACTTTGCTTGCTCCAGCGCTGGCGGCAAATTCCCGGCAAAGCTATTGCGCTGGTTGACCTCTTCATCGTGCGGTGGGCTGACCCAGGGGTGGAGCTGCACTCCGATCTCGGCCCTGCCAGCGGCAATGGCCGGGCGCAGAATTTCAATTGCAGCGGGCAAAGTTGCGATCGGATAGTCGACCAGATAGACCGGGATAACGCCTTGGCCCTCGCAAAATTGCTGGAACTTGGCGAGCCGCGCGACGGTCAGCACGGTGTGCTCCTCGCGCGCGAGCGGTTTGGTCCAGTCGAATTCTTCTTCAGTGTCCACGGTCAGCAGAAAACGCTGCCCGAACTGCGGTTCAAAGCGAACGTAATTGGGCGATTGGGGCAGGTCGGAGATCCGTATGGCTGCCAAATTCAAACGCCCCTTAGATTGGTCAGCTGGCGCCGCCCGATATCTCACCCGCGCTCTGGGTATGGCCCGCGGTCGCACCGGTCAACCCCGGGAGGGTTAACCGCAGCCGATCGCCTTTGCGCAGCAAATCACCGCCCGCCGCACGCGCTTCTGCCCGCGCCAGCCGCAGTGCGAAGCCCACGCCGAACACCCCGGCCGCAATTACTTGCGGCACTGCCCCGGCGCCGGTTTGGAACAGCGCATCATCGGCCTTGGCGGCGAGCGCGGCGGGCAGAGCTAGATCGAGACGGACCATGCCATCCTTGGCCCGCAA
>JAYTIS010000200.1:0-2790 GCA_043731725.1 Novosphingobium sp. | reverse complement strand
GATTTGCTCGGTAGCGCTTGCTTTGATCCCCTGGTTCCTGATTTATCGCTATGCGATGCACTTTCCCGGCAATTCAATTCTTGGCCGCATGCCCGTGTCGCCCGCACTTTCGAGCGAGGAGGTGAAGCGCAAAATTTTCCGTAAACTCAGTTACAAACAACTCGCCCTCTTGCCGCTTATCAGCCTCGTCTGGCTCGCGCCTGGGCGCGGCCACCATGAATGGCTCAACCCCATGCACGGCACAGCGCGTCTGTGGTGGCTGGCTTTTGCATCAATTGCGGGGCTGGCAGGCATACAGGCGTATCGGAAGTGGAGCTTTGAAAAGAGCGACCGCTCTTGAGCTTGTCGCCGGTCGCAGCTCTCGTTCAAGGCAAGACGACAATCCCGATAGCCGGGTCGGCATGTCCAGCCAAAGTATCGGCGAAGGCATTGCGTGCTGCTTCGAGCCCTTTGCGCTCTTCAGCAAAGACTGTGCCGCCTGCTTCGCTGATGAAGCGCTGCCAACTCGCCGCAACCGCCCCGCTGAAGGCTTTAGGACCAAGTTCCTTGATCGCCGCCACCGCATGGTCCGGCGCGAAGAACAGCACCGGCTTTGGCCCCGGCAATTCGCCATTATCGCGGCCGAACCCTTCACCCACATGCGTTGCGCCGACGGTGCACGAATAGAGTAAGTTGTCCCCGAGCGCGCTATGCACCTGGTGCAACACCGCGGCATTGCCAGCGAAATCAACCGCTACCGATGTCATCTGCGGCAAGTCGGCGATCGCATCATAAGCCAGCACTTGATCATAGAACCCGCCCGCGCGCACAAATGCGACATTCCCCGCCGAGGTCAGCCCGATCCGCTTGATCTGCGGAGATTTGTCGCGCGCCACGCTGGCCGTGGCCATCGCCGTCTTGGATGAGGCCGAGGTGCAAACCAGCGCCGAAGCCCCGAACCACTCCGCGCGATTGAACATCGCTTCGATCAGAAACCCGGTTTTGAACAGCGGACCGAAAATCATCCGCTCGGCTTCTTTGGCTGGATCGTGCTCGGGATCCGCGGCAAGGCGGCTATACTGGTTGTAAATCTGGCTCATCGCCTGGCGATGCGCCGCGCCGTCACTAAATCCGCCCGTGGTCACCCCGACCGGCTGAACATCGAGGCTGTCAGCCATCGGCAAGTAGCCATAGACCCGCTCACCGGCCGTCAAGTCCGGGTGGTTCGACTGGCTGACCCTGGCATGGCCCCACATCGGCACCACGCCCCAATCGCCCTCACCTGGGAAGAAGTTCCAGTAGCCGAATGCATCGCCGACCACGGCATAGGTGACGTTGTTGGCGGTCACCGAGAAACTGTCGATCGAAAGGCGCACCCAGCCATCGGCCAGCGCGGGCTGAGCTTGCGCGACAATCCGTGACTGGGTCAGATCGCCGCGATTGACCTGGACGACATCGCTCATGCTAGGCCTAAACCCGCATCGGCATCAGTACGTACAGCGCCGGGCTGTTCTCGTCCTGCCGGATCAAGGTCGGCGCGCCAGCATCGGCCAAGTGCAGTTCGACCGTGTCACCATCAATCTGGCCGAGAATGTCCTTGAGGTAGTTGGCATTGAATCCGATCTCGAACCCGGCCGACTTGTAATCGGCTGGCACTTCTTCGGCCGCAGTGCCGTTGTCGGGCGAGGTGACCGACAACGTGACCTTGTCGTTTTCAAGCGACATTTTGACCGCGCGGGTCTTTTCGGTGGCAATCGTGGCGACGCGGTCAACGCCTTCCCAGAAGCTTTTGGGATCGAGCTTGAGCAGCTTGTCATTCCCGGTCGGGATCACGCGGCTGTAATCGGGGAACGTCCCATCGATCAGCTTGCTGGTCAGCACCACGCCGTTTTCACCGCCGAGCGTGAAGCGCACTTTGCTGGCGGATAGGTCGATCAGCACGTTCGAACTGGGCGATTCTTCGAGCAGTTTGCGCAGCTCATTGACGCATTTGCGCGGCACAATCACGTCGGGCATGCCGTCCGAACCATCGGGCTTGGCAATCGTAAAGCGCGCCAACCGGTGGCCATCCGTGGCCGCGGCGCGCAATTCGTCATCGGTGACGTGCAGGAAAATGCCGTTGAGGTAGTAGCGCGTTTCTTCGGTGCTGATCGCAAACTTGGTGCGGTCAATCATCTGCGCGAGCAGCGCTGCGCCCAGCTCAAAACTGGTCGGCAGATCGCCCTCGACGATCATCGGGAAATCATCGCGCGGCAAGGTCGGCAGCGAAAAGCGGCTGCGCCCGGCTTTAACCGCCATGCGGTTGTCAGCAGTTTCCAGGCTGACCTGGCTGCCATCGGGCAGTTTGCGCGCGATATCGAACAACAGATGCGCCGAAACGGTGATCGCGCCGGCCACCTCAACCGAGACCGCGCTCAGGCTTTCCACCACTTGCAAATCGAGATCGGTGGCCATGATTTTGAGCGTGCCGTCGGCCGCCGCCTCGATCAGGACGTTCGACAGGATCGGAATCGTGTTGCGCCGTTCGACGACTGACTGGACGTGCGACAGGCACTTCAGCAGTGTCGCGCGTTCGATGGTGGCCTTCATGGTCGGTTTCGTCCCCATGGGGCGCACGGCCGGAATCGCCAATGCGCCGGTAATTCGGTCACCATTCCTTAGCGTTCAGCCCGGTTCGGGCAAGTTTGGCGGCGGTAGGAGGCGGCGAATCTGGGGATAAATTGCCGGATTTTCGCGCGCGGCTCAACTCAGCATCGCCATCCCGCCATTAACGTGCAGCGTCTGCCCGGTGATATAACCCGCTTCCTTACT
>JAYTIS010000199.1:0-1907 GCA_043731725.1 Novosphingobium sp. | reverse complement strand
CAACGAGGAGCTGTCGGTGCTTGCCGAAATTGGGGTGGCCGCCGCTGAGGACGCGCTGGCGCGGGCCGGCCGAAGTGTGGATGAGGTCGATGCGGTGCTGTGTGCGGCTTCTAATATGCAGCGCGCCTATCCGGCGATGGCGATCGAGATTCAAGCCGCCCTCGGTATCGAAGGGTTCGCATTTGACATGAACGTCGCATGCTCATCCGCCACTTTTGGTATCCAGACCGCGGCCGACTATATCCGCGCCGGGCACGCCCGCTCGGTGCTGGTGGTCAGCCCGGAGATTTGCTCGGGCCACCTTAACTGGCGCGACCGTGACAGCCATTTCATCTTTGGTGACGTCGCCACGGCGGTGTTGGTCGAAGATCAGGCGCGGGCACCGCGCCCGCACTGGGAAATCCTCGGCACAACGCTCAAGACCGTATTCTCGAACAATATCCGCAACAATTTTGGCTTCCTCAATCGGGCGAGCCCAGAGACGGTGGGGGCGGACGACAAACTGTTTGTCCAGGAAGGCCGCAAGGTGTTCAAAGAAGTGGTGCCGCTGGTCGCCGCGATGATCGTTGATGAAGCGGCAAAACTGGGACTGGAGCCGGACCAATTGCGCCGGTTGTGGCTTCACCAGGCCAATCAGGGGATGAACCGGTTGATCGCCCAGCGGGTGCTTGGGCACGAAGCCAGCGAGGATGAGAGCCCGACCGTGCTCGATACCTATGGCAATACGTCCAGTGCGGGTTCAATCATTGCATTTCATAAACATAGCGCCGATCTAGCGGCCGGTGATATCGGGACTATCTGCTCGTTTGGTGCGGGCTATTCGGCCGGTACAGTTTTCGTGCGGAAGGTTGCATAAGTGGCAGGTGATATTCTCGACAATCGCGGGCGCGGCGAAGCTGCTTGGAACTGGCCCAGTGTTCACCCCGAAGGGCGCAAGTTCGCGCTGGGGGCGGCGGTGGTCTGTGCAGGCTGCGCGTTTATGGCGTGGGAAACCTTGGCTTGGCCGTTGGCCGCTTTGACGCTGGGAATTTTGGCGTTTTTCCGTGATCCGCGCCGGGTGACGCCCATGGGCGAGAATCTGATCGTGGCCCCGGCCGATGGCTTGATTACCTTGATCAAGCAGACCGAGCCGCCGCGGGAACTGATGCAGGACGATGGCAGCGGCGCGCCTGGGCTTCCAGCAGGCCTGGTGACGCGGGTCTCGATATTCATGTCGGTGTTCGATGTGCACATCAACCGCGCCCCGATCAGTGGGACGGTGCGGCGGTTGGTCTATATTCCGGGCAAATTCCTCAACGCCGATCTCGACAAGGCCAGCGAGGAGAACGAGCGCCAGCACATTTTGATCGAGCAGAGTAACGGTCGCGCAGTTGGCTTCACTCAGATCGCTGGGCTGATTGCGCGGCGGATCGTCCCGTTTGTGAAGCCGGGTGATATTCTAGCGGCAGGCACGCGAGTCGGGCTGATCAGGTTTGGCAGCCGGGTCGACGTTTACTTGCCCGCTGGGACCGAGCCGCAAGTGCTGGTTGGTCAGCGCGTGGTGGCAGGCGAGACCGTGCTGGCGTTGGTTGGTCAGGCCATGCTGATCGAGGGTGCGCGCCAGTGATAGCGGAACCTGTTCGGCCCGGGCTGACGCTGCGGGCAATGGTCCCCAACGCGATTACTGCGGCAGCATTATGCGCTGGGCTGACCGGCATCCGATTTGGCATTACTCACGACTTCGAAAAAGCAGTGCAGGCGATCGTGCTCGCCGGGATCCTTGATGGGCTGGATGGGCGTGTAGCCCGGCTGCTTAAGGCGCAATCACGGTTCGGGGCCGAGCTAGATAGTCTGGCGGACAATGTCTCGTTCGGAGTGGCTCCGGCGCTGGTACTGTTCCTTTGGTCGTTGCAAGATTTGCCCCGCAT
>JAYTIS010000198.1:0-5565 GCA_043731725.1 Novosphingobium sp. | reverse complement strand
ACGCTCCGCCCAAACCTTGGCCCACCGGCCTTTCGGAACAATGCGAACCCTTGGTGCGCCGCGTGCTGGCGCCCAATGCTTCGCCGTATACTTTTACCGGCACGCAGACTTACCTGATTGGTGCCGCCAGCGAACTGGCGGTGATCGATCCGGGTCCAGCCGGAACCGGCGCGGCGGGCCATGCCGATACCCGCGGCGAGGGCCACGTCGCCGCAATCATCGCGGCGCTGGGCGGAGCCAAGTTGAGCGCGATCCTGTGCACGCATACGCACCGCGATCACTCGCCCGCCGCGGCTGAATTGAAGGTGCTGACCGGGGCACCGATTATCGGCTGCGCGCCGTTGGTCATCGAAGATGACGGCCCGCGTGCCGATGCCGCGTTCGATCCCGACTATGCGCCCGACCGCGTGCTGAGCGACGGCGAACGGTTGACCGGCCCCGACTGGACGATTACCGCGGTGGCCACGCCCGGCCACACCAGTAACCACTTGTGCTATGCGCTGGAACAAAGCGGCGCCTTGTTCACCGGCGATCACGTGATGGCCTGGTCGACCAGCGTGGTCTCACCCCCCGATGGCGATATGGCGGCCTATATGGCCAGCTTGCAAAAGCTCTATGACCGCGGCGATCAGGTCTATTACCCGGCGCACGGCCCGGCGGTGACCAAGCCGCGCCAACTGGTGCGCGGCATGCTTGGCCATCGCCGCCAGCGCGAGGCGCAGATTCTGCGGCTGATCGAGGCGGCTCCGCAAGCGATCACCGCGATGGTGCCGGTGATGTACAAGGGGCTTGATCCGCGGCTGAATGGCGCGGCCGGGCGTTCAGTGCTCGCTCACCTGATCGACCTTAGACATCGTGGCCGCGTGACCAACGAAGGCGATACATGGAAGCTGAACTAACCAGACCAGCGCGGGCGCGTCCGCTGCTGACTCTGCCGGCGGTGGCCGGGCTTGGTCTGCTTGTGCTGGGCGGGTGGTACGCGCTCAAAACGCTGGCCCCAAATCACGGCGATCCCGTTGCCGCGAGCCTACTGGCGTTTGAGAAGCAGGACCGGTTGACGGTGTTTTCGGCGCAGCTCGCGCTGGTCAGTGCGTCTGATGACACCCGCATCTTCGGCATGCTTAAAAGCCGCCAAGTCGCGGTTATCCCGGCACGGGTCGATTACACGATTGATCTGTCGCAAATGACCCCGGCCCGGATGAAATGGGACGAGACCAAAAAGACCCTTGATGTGGCGCTGCCGCCGCTGCAACTTTCGCGCCCCAATCTGGATGAAGCGCACGCGCAATACCTGCGCGAAGGGGTGTGGATCACCGGCGAAGCGCAAGCCAAGTTGACCCGCGACAATACCATGGTGGCCGAACGGCAAGCCGCAGATCAGGCCAAAAATCCCGCGCTGCTGACGCTCGCCAACAGTGCGGCCAAGGACGCGATCCGTCAAAACCTGACAATCCCGCTGCAGGTCGCGGGCTACGGCGCGGTGAGTGTGACGGTACATTTTGATGGCGAGCCGGCGCCGTAGCGGCAGGCCTTGAACTCCGCCGGGCCACAGTGCATTACAACCGCATAAAACGGGGTCGCACCTGAAACCGAAAGGGAATTTCATGGCGACTGTTGCACAGGATTTTCAGCCGGCACCGCTGGCGGACCGCCCGCCAGCCGGTCTGGCGATTGCCATGGCGGTGACGATCGTCGCGGCGTTTTCGCTGCAATTCGCCATGGGCCGCTCAACCCTCTATTCACCGCTGCTGACGCATCTCCACGCGCTCACTTTCATGGGCTGGGTGGCGATCTTTACTGTCCAGGCGACGCTGGGCGCGCGCGGTCGGATCGAACAGCACCGCAAGCTTGGCCGCCTCGCAATGGCATGGCTGGCGCTGATGATCGTGATGGGCTTTGTCGTCACCCTGCGGATGGTCCGCAATGGGACCGTGCCGTTCTTCTTCCGCCCGCAGCATTTCCTCATATTCGATCCGCTCAACGTGCTGGTCTTTGCCGGGTTCGTGCTGTTCGCCGTTTCAATGCGCAAACAGACCGATTGGCACGCCCGACTGCAACTCGGCGCCACGTCGCTATTGATGGGTCCGGCGTTCGGACGGTTACTGCCGATGCCGCTACTCGCACCTTACGCATACGAAGCCGCCGGGGCCGCCTGCGCGCTGTTCCCGCTGATCGGCATGGGGATCGACCTCAGGCGCACCGGGCGCGTGCACCCGGCCTGGCTGGTCACATTGAGCGTGCTGGCCGCGATGATTCTGCTCGGCGACGCAATGACCTATTCGCGGCTCGGCGATAGCCTCTACCACATGGCGACCGCCGGGACTCACGGTGCAGCGGTGCCTGGCCTGGAATTCGCGGCGCCGCCCGCGGGAGGCTTGATCACCGGTCGGTGAAGGCCCATTAAAGGAGGATGACTGACCAGCCCCTGAGCCTTTCCGGACTTGACCTGCGCGCCGAGATCGACCGGCTGCGCAAGGACCGCAACGCGATCATTCTGGCGCACTATTACCAGCGCCCGGAGATTCAGGACCTGGCCGATTACATCGGTGACAGCCTCGAACTGTCCAAAAAGGCCGCCGCCACCGAGGCCGAGGTGATCGCGTTCTGCGGGGTCAAATTCATGGCTGAGACCGCCAAGATCCTGGCCCCTGAAAAGATCGTGGTGCTGCCCGATCTCAACGCCGGGTGCAGCCTGGAAGATTCGTGCCCGCCCGAAAAGTTCGCGCAGTTCCGCAAAGCGCACCCCGATCACATCGCGCTAACCTATATCAACTGCTCGACCGAGGTGAAGGCGCTGAGTGACGTGATTGTCACCAGTTCCAGCGCTGAGACGATCCTAGCGCAAATCCCGCGCGAGCAGAAAATCATCTTCGGGCCTGACCGACATTTGGGCGGGTACCTGGCCCGCAAGTTCGATCGCGAAATGCTGCTGTGGCCGGGGGTGTGCATCGTCCACGAAGCCTTCAGCGAGACCGAGCTGATCAAGCTCAAGGCCCAGCACCCCGGCGCGCCGGTCGCCGCGCACCCCGAATGCCCGCCGCACATCGTCGATCACGCCGACTATGTCGGTTCGACCAGCGGCATCCTCAACTTCGCCAAAAGCTTCCCCGGGGATACGCTGATCGTCGCGACCGAACCGCACATCATCCACCAGATGGAACTCGCGATCCCCGGCAAAACCTTCATTGGGGCACCCGGCGCGGACGGCCAGTGCAGCTGCAACATCTGCCCTTATATGGCGCTCAACACGCTGGAGAAACTGTACCTCGCGCTGCGCGACCTGACCCCTCGGATCGAGATCGAGGAAGGGCTGCGGCTACAGGCGAAGAAGAGTTTGGACCGGATGCTGGACATGGCCGGCGGGACTGTCGGCAAGGGGGATTTGGGCGCGCGGTGAGGGTTGCCTTACTTACCCCGCCACCACCCTTTTTACCACTTCCGGCTCCGCCTCGATCACCTTGAGGTACGACCTGACCGCCGGGGGCGGCATGTGGCGGGCCATTTCGTATTGGCGCAGGTTGGCGACTGGAATGCCGAACGCGGCTGCGAATTCGGCTTGGCTGAGGCCCAGCTTGTTCCGCAGCTTGCGGATACGGCGGCCCATCAGGCCGCGCTCAAGGCCTGCGACCGAGACGTCGCGATCTTCAGGGTCATTCGGATCCGCCGGAATGGCGATCGTAGTTTCTTTGCTCACCAGCGTTGCTCCCACGGACTGATATAAAGCGGACTAAGTCTCCGCGCCAAACATGGATCGCCGTGAATAGCTTGCCATCCACCAGACCTGTTGCCTTCCAACGCTCTTCCTCGTCACCGATCCGAATGGTTGGCATCAGGATAAAAGCCGGATCGTCAAACACCCGTGCGCCGAACGCCAGCCGCAGCCGATGCTTGAAGCGATTGGCGACATCCTTGCTCGGATCAAATTCAAACTCCACGCCGTGAGACTATGTGAATCACATATAGCAGGCAATGCCAAGCGCGTCCAATACGGACTTTTCCTACCCCACCGGCAACCCGAACATCAGCTCGCGCACGAACTTTACCGGCGGCGAGCCGTAGCTGAGCACCTTGTCGTTATACCGCCGCAGCGAATAGCCCTTGCCCCAGCGCAGCTTGGCCTCTTCGCGCAGCGCCATGTGTTCGGAAAACCCGGTAAAATAGCTGAGCAACTGTACGGAAGTCAGGCTCGCGCGGATCCATTTGCCGGCGGCTTCGCGCTCGGCCTGGAAGGCGCCGTTTTGCATCAGGTCCATCGCAGACTCGCGGGTCATGCCCTCGGTCTGGATGCCGATATCGAGCAGCGTGTTGGTGACGCTGCGCAGCCGCATCTTAAGCACGGTCAGCTTGAACAACCGCTGTTCTTGCGGATCACCAGCAAGGTATCCTTCGTCCTTCATCATCCCTTCGGCGTAGACTGCCCAGCCTTCAACGAACGGGCCCGAGCCCAGATAGGCGCGCAGCAGGTCGGGGTTGCGGTTGGCGTGATCGAGCTGGAGGTAATGCCCTGGCATTGCCTCGTGGATCGACAGGTCGTGGATCATATAATCGTTGTATTCGGACAGGAAGCTATCAGCCTGCTTGTCGGTCCATTCGTCGGGGATGGGTGACACCGCGTAGAAGTTCTGCTGGCCTTTTTCGAACAGCCCTGGCGGATCGTTGTAGGCGACTGCATTGCCCTGTTGGAACTTGGGCATGGTGATCACCTTGACCGGCCCGTCGGGCATGCGTACGAACCCGGCTTTGGTCACAAACGCAGTCGCTTCGGCCAGCGTTTCGCGGGCGCGCTGTTCGAGCTGAGCGCGCGGCGGATGCTTGGCGTAGGACAGCTTGAGCGCGGCCTCGATCCCGGTCTGCTGCTGTTGTGCTGTGGGTTTGTCGGGCAGTGCGGAGGCACCGGCCCGGTCGCTCAAAACTTGCCGCGCCAGACCATACATCTCGGCGCGGATATCAGCCTTCGCTTGCAGCGCGCGGGCCTTGAGTTCGGGCCGGGTCATATTGCTCATCAGGCCAAATTTCATTTTCTGGTCGTAGAGTTTGGTGCCCAACCGGAAGTCGCCTTTCGCAGCCGGGACCAGCACGGTATCGAGCCACACCTGCTGGTCCGCCACCGCCACTTTGAGTGCGGCCAACGCCGCGTCGAAGCGCTTACGATCCGCGCCAGACAGACTGTCGGCGTGCGGCGCGAGCATGCCCTCGGCAATCTCGAGGATGCCGGAGTTCTGCTTCGAAACGGTCTGCGCGAAGACCAGCGGCACCCGCGCCGGGACCAGCTCGCTGCGGCTGGTTTTGAGCAATGCGGGCAGCGCTTCCATCCGGGCGGTCGCGCTGTTCAGGCGCACGTCCCACGGCGCGAAATCGCGCGCCGCCAGCGAATAGAGCGAGCTTGCGGCGATATCGTTGTAGATCTGCGCGTTCCACGCCCAGCCTTGTTCCGCCTGATCTGCCCAGATCCGGTACTGCAGCTCGTTCCGGAGCAAGGCCAGATCAACCTGGTTGTCGCGGCTCAGTTGCGCCGGATTAATTCGCGCCAGTTGTGCCAGAAACCCTTGCCAGGTCTGGCGGCGC
>JAYTIS010000197.1:0-10825 GCA_043731725.1 Novosphingobium sp. | reverse complement strand
CTCGAAACCGTGCTCGATGATTTCAACGTTAAAGGCACGATCGACGCGGTTCGCACCGGCCCCGTGGTGACCATGTACGAACTGGAACCCGCGCCGGGGATCAAGGCCAGCCGGGTGATTGGCTTGGCCGACGATATCGCCCGCAACATGAGCGCGATCTCGGCCCGGGTCTCCTCGATCCCGGGGCGCACCGTGATGGGAATCGAGCTGCCCAATACCGACCGCCAGATGGTCAGTTTCAAGGAGCTGGTCGCTTGCGAGAAATTTGCTCAGTCCAAGGCTGCGTTGCCCATTATCCTGGGCAAGGATATCGCCGGCGAGCCGATCGTGGCTGATCTTGCGTCCATGCCGCACTTGCTGGTGGCGGGGACCACCGGCTCGGGCAAATCGGTCGGGCTCAACACGATCTTGCTGTCGTTGCTCTACCGGCTGACGCCCGCACAATGCCGGTTAATCCTGGTCGATCCCAAGGTGCTCGAACTCAAAAGCTACGACAATATTCCGCACTTGCTCTCACCCGTGGTGACCGAGCCGGCCAAGGCCGTGCGCGCGCTGAAATGGGCAGTCGAAGAGATGGAGCGGCGCTACCGCCAGATGAGCGAGCTATCGGTGCGCAACCTCTCGGGGTTCAACGAAAAGGTCACCAGCGCGATTGCCAAGGGCAAGCCGCTCGGCCGCCGGATCCAGATCGGGTTCGATCCCGATAGCGGCGAAGAATTGTTCGAAGAGCACCAGCTCGATTACCAGACGCTGCCGCAGATCGTGGTGATTGTCGACGAACTAGCCGATCTGATGATCACCGTCGGCAAGGAAGTTGAAGTGCTGATCCAGCGGCTTTCGCAAAAGAGCCGTGCCGCCGGGATTCACCTGATCATGGCCACCCAGCGGCCCTCCGTCGATGTCATCACCGGGGTGATCAAGGCCAACATGCCGACCCGGATTTCGTTTGCCGTCACAAGCCGGATCGACAGCCGCACGATCCTGGGCGAACAGGGTGCCGAGCAGCTGCTGGGCAAGGGCGATATGCTTTATAAGCCCAACACCGAACCGATCATGCGCGTCCACGGTCCGTTCGTGTCGGACGAGGAAGTCGAACGGATCGCCGACTTCTGGCGCGCGCAAGGCAAGCCCGAATACGTCGATTCGGTGACCGAAGAGCCCGAGGAAGGCGCGTTCGGTTTCGACGACCTTGACGCCGCCGCTAGCGACAGTCCCGAAGACCGCAAATACCGCCAAGCCTGCCAGATCGTGTTTGAAAGCCAGAAGGCGAGCGCTTCGTGGCTGCAACGGCAACTGGGCGTGGGCTATAACACTGCGGCCAAATGGGTCGAACGAATGGAAGGCGACGGCTTCGTCGGCCCCGCCAACCACGTCGGCCGCCGCGAGATCTACCGCGACAAGGACGGCAGCCCGCTGTGAGGTCTTAGCTGAACGTTGGCGCCAGATCAGCACCCAGCGGATCAGGCCCATAGGCGTTGTCGCCATTGGTCCCGCGCGAGCAGAACCACACCAACAGCAGGATCGCACCGATCAACGGTACCAACAAAATCCAGTACCACCAGCCCGAATGGTTGGTATCGTGCAGCCGCCGCACCAGCACCGCGAGGCCTGGCAGCAATAGCGCGAGCGCGACTAACAAATAGACCCAGCCGTAGAACAGGCTGTGCAATTCACCTGTGGCTGGATCGGGAAAAGTAAACGAGGTGCCCAGCATCCGGTCGATCAACGACGCGACAAACAGGCAACCGAAGTTAAACAGGATAAAGTACCAATACTCGGACCGCGTTGCGCGGCCTTGCCAGATTGTCACCTTAGCCAAACAGGTCCTGATTGATTCACTGAAAGTCATCTGCCGTCCCCCTTAAACGATCGATCAGCAAGGTAGAACATGCATCCTGTTTAAGCACAAACGGATTCTGGAGGCGGAATCTCAGAACACTTTCCAATTCAGAATTAATTGCGCGGTGCGCTCCTGCGCACCAGCCAGACCAGCGCTAGGGCCAGCACAGTGACCAGCCCAATCGCTAGCCAGGCATCGTTGATCGCCTGCACCAGCGCCGCCTTTTCCACCAGTGGGCGGACCATCTCGGTGGTGATGTCATCGATCGGCTCACCCAGGTTTTCGAGGAAGGCATCGCGCGGGATGCCGATCCGCACCGCTGTGGCGACGTCGCCAGCGCGCAACTGCGCCTCGATCAAGGATGCATAATGGGGGCTGCGGCCGAATATGATCGTGTCGATTAGCGCCAGTCCGATCGCGCCGCCCAGATTGCGCATCAGATTGAACAAGCCGCTGCCGTCGGCCACTTGATCCGGGCTGAGCCGCCCGAGCGCCAGCCGCGTTGGCGGCAGCAGGCAGAACATGATCGCCGCGCCGCGCAAGATCTGCGGCAGCACCATTTCGGCCGCATCGGTGTCCACCGTCTGACGCGAACTGAGCAGCAGCCCCGCGCCAAACAGCGCGAACCCAAACAGCGTCAGCAGCCGCGGATCGAGCCGCCGTTCGAGCGCCACTGCTAATGGCGCAGCCGCCAGTTGCGCGATGCCGGTGACCAGCATGATCTGCCCAATCGCCAGTGCGCCATGTTCGCGCACCAGCCCCAGAAAGAACGGCATCAGGTACGTCGAACCGAACAGGCCGATCCCGAGCACAAAGCTGAGCGCGCTGCCGACCGCGAAATTGCGATTGCGCAGCAAGCGCAGCTCGACCACAGGATGGCGGGCGCGCTGCGTGCGCAGCGCGAACACCGCCGCCGCGCACGCTGTCACCGCCACTTCGCCGAACACCCTTGCCGAACCCCAGCCCACCCCCGGAGCATCCTTAAGCGCGAGTTGGAGCGCGGTTAGCGCGGCCGCCAGCGCCACCAATGCCAGCGCATCGAACGCGGCATGGCCGCGCTCCATCGCGGCGGCGGTGCGCAACAGTCTTGCCGCCGCCGCCGCCGCAATCACTCCGGGCACGACGTTGATCAGGAATAGCCAATGCCACGAATAGGTCTGGGTGATCCATCCGCCGACCACCGGCCCAACGGTGGGCGCCAGCACTGCGGCGACCCCGGCCAGAGTGGTCGCCAGACCTTGCTGACGTTCGGGAAACAGCAGGAACACCGCCGAAAAAACCGCCGGGATAAGCGTTCCCCCGGCAAAACCCTGGACAATCCGTGCGGCGATCAGCGGGGCAAACCCGTTGCTCGCCGCGCAGGCCGCCGAAGCCACAGTGAACACCGATATGGCCGTAACAAACAGCCAGCGCATTCCCAGCAGCCGGGTCAGGTACCCCGTCAGCGGGATCGCAACAATCTCGGCGGTCAGGTATGCGGTCTGGATCCAGACCATCTGATCAGGCGCAATGCGCAGCGCAGCGCGGATCGCAGGCAGCGACGTGGTCACAATCTGGATGTCGAGGATCGCCATGAACATCCCCAGGCACATGATCGAAAAGGCGATCCAGATCCGTGGGGCGACGCCCGGCGCTAAGCTGTCATTCATGTCAATTGTTCGCTATCAGCTTCTTGGCTCAGTTCATACTGGGCGCGGGAATGTCCAGTCCCGGAACTTTCGCATCGATCAACCGTTCCCGCTTGGACGCCAACCACGCCGGTTCAGCTGAATAAGGACTGGTATGTCGCACCCGGTTTCAATTCTCTCACTTGCTACCCACACTCCGCCGCACGAACTCAGCCAAGACACCGCGGTCGAGGTGGCGCGCGCACTGCTGGCCGAGACCTTCCGCGATTTTGAACGGATGACCCCGGTCTTTACCAACGCCGGGATCCAGCACCGCCAACTCGCATGCCCAGTTGACTGGTACCGCGACGAGCGCAGCTTTGCTGAGCGCACCGCGGTTTATCTCGATGTTGGGCTTGAGCTGTTCATCACCGCCGCGACCCGCGCGCTGGCCGATGCCGGGATCGCGGCGGACGCGGTCGACACGATTGTTACAGTCTCGTCAACCGGGATCGCCACCCCCAGCTTGGAGGCGCGGGCACTGGGCCGGATGGGCTTTCGTACTGATGTAAGCCGCGTTCCGGTGTTCGGGCTCGGCTGCGCAGGTGGAGTCAGCGGTTTGGGTCTAGCGGCCAAGCTTGCGCGGGCAACCCCTGGATCGGTGGTGCTGTTCGTAACGGTCGAGCTCTGCAGTCTGGCCTTCCAGACCGGCAATATCGGTAAGTCCGACATTATCGCGGCCGCGCTGTTTGGCGATGGCGCAGCGGCCTGCGTGATCCGCACCGGGGACGAGGGCTTCGTGCAAATCTCGAGCTCGGGTGAGAAGATCTGGCCTGACACGCTCGACATCATGGGCTGGGAAATTCAGCCCGGCGGGCTTGGCGTGGTCCTGAACCGTGCGATTCCAGCCTTTGCCCGGCAAAACATGCGCGCCGCCATTGAAGAGATGCTGGCACCGCAAAGCCTGACCATTGCCCAGGTTGACCGGTTCATCTGCCATCCCGGCGGGGCTAAAGTGGTCGATGCGATCGAACAGGCGCTGTCGCTCAACCAGGGCTCGCTCGATCACGAGCGCGAAGTGCTGCGCGCGCACGGCAACATGTCCGCACCGACCGCACTGTTCGTGCTCGATGAAGTACGCCAGCAGGGCTTGCCGCCGTTGTCAGTGTTGACCGCGCTCGGCCCGGGTTTCACTGCCAGCTCAGTAACGCTGCGCAAAGCGGCATGACCCTGCCCCCCGCCGCGCCTTATGCCATCATGGCGTTCGTCACGCTGCAGCGGCTGAGCGAGCTGGTCATCGCGCGGCGCAATACCAAGCGGCTGATGGCACAAGGTGCGATCGAATACGGTGCCGGGCACTATCCGGCGATGGTGATAATGCACACCGCGTGGCTCGCGGCGCTGTGGCTCGGCGTCGGTCAGCGGCCGGTCAACCTCCTGCTGCTGGGTCTATTCGCGGTGCTGCAAGCGCTGCGGGTGTGGGTGCTGGTCGTGCTCGGCCCGCGCTGGACCACACGGATCATCGTCCTACCCGGCGCGCCTTTGGTGGCGCGCGGGCCATTTCGGTGGATCAGCCATCCCAATTACTGCGTGGTGACCGCCGAGATTGCGGTGCTGCCGCTGACTTTCGGGCTGTACGGAATCGCCGCACTGTTCACGCTGCTCAATGCCGCGATGCTCTATGTCCGGATTGGTGCCGAAGCGCGCGCCTTGAAGAGCGGACCCGCGCTGACAGCCTAGTGTTTGACGGCGAGCCCGGCGTCATGCTCGGCCTTCAGCTTGAGCATGGTAGCGTGGCAAACCGAACTGGTTTTTTCGATCTTGGCGATCAGACAAGTCTGGACCTTCTTGCGGCTGAGCGAGCGCATTTCTGCGGCACACAGCTGCTTGGCATCGTTAAGGCAGGCGCGTTTGCCCGCGTCAGGCGCAGCCTGCGCGGGCGCAGAGATCAACAGCGCAGCGCTGAGCACGGCCAGTGATATTAGCGGGTACCGGCGACGCGACAGTTGCATAGGATTTTCCTGTTCGTTTTGAAGCTGTTGCTGATCCGTGACATTTACCGGATTGCGCTGGCCTGAACCGCCACCGCCTGCCTTAGGGCTGGAGGATAACTTGCTCGCTCGAAATCTACGCCATTGCAATCATGAAAATTGGTCGGGCTTTTGAACCGATCACAATTGCGCCAGACCAGTTTCATCTGTAACCAGCCGCCGCAAAGGAGTCCCCCATGCGCGTCGGTACCGTCAAGGAAATCAAGAACCATGAATACCGGGTCGGGCTGACCCCAGAAAGTGCGCGTGAGCTGGCGGTGCACGGCCATGAGGTCTGGGTTGAGACTGGCGCGGGCAACGGCATTGGCGCGACTGACCGCGACTATGAAGAGGCGGGTGCGGTAATCAAAGCCGGGGCCGCGGCAATCTTTGCCGCCTGCGAAATGGTGGTCAAGGTCAAAGAGCCCCAAGCCGCTGAGCGCGCGATGCTGCGGGCGGGGCAAGTGCTTTACACTTACCTGCACCTCGCTCCCGATCCCGAACAAACCGCTGACCTGATTAAGTCCGGAGTGACTGCAATTGCCTATGAAACCGTCACCGGTCCGGGCAATTCGCTGCCCTTGCTTAAACCGATGAGCCAGGTTGCCGGGCGGATGTCGATCCAGGCCGGGGCGACCGCGCTGGAAAAAGCGCATGGCGGACGCGGGGTGTTGCTGGGCGGGGTGCCAGGCGTCTTGCCGGGCAAGGTGATGGTAATCGGCGGCGGAGTTGTGGGCTTCAATGCGGCACAAATGGCGGTCGGCTTGGGCGCCGACGTGACCATCCTCGACCGCGATCCCGAAGTGCTCGAACGGCTTGGCATTCATTTTGAAAGCCGCGCCAAGACGCTCTTTTCCAACCGCGCCAACATCGAGCAGATGCTGAGCGAGGCCGATCTGGTGATTGGCGCGGTGCTTGTCCCGGGGGCCGCCGCACCCAAGCTGGTCAGCCGCGACATGCTCAAACACATGAAGGCGGGTTCGGTGCTGGTCGATGTCGCGATTGACCAGGGCGGCTGCTTTGAAACCAGCCATGCCACCACCCATACCGATCCAACCTATGTGGTGGACGGAGTGGTCCATTACTGCGTCGCCAACATGCCCGGTGCGGTGGCGCGGACCAGCACCTACGCGCTTAACAACGTGACCCTGCCGCACGCGCTGCGGATCGCCGATCTGGGCTGGAAGGCGGCACTGAAGGCCAATCCGCATCTGGCGGCCGGGCTGAATGTGCATGAAGGCAAGATTACGTACGAAGCTGTCGCGCAGGATCTGGGCTATCTCTATACGCCGGTGGCCGAGGTGCTGAGCTAGGCTTCGTCACCGAACGGGCGGAACGGGGCGGCGACATCATCGCGTACCCTGAGCAACCGCCCGCTGGCCTTGTCGAGCAATGCCCAGGTGCTACGTGCGCTGACCAGTATTTTGCCCTCAGCATTGCGGAACACAACGCAGCGATCGAACTGCGCGCCCTGAGGCGGACCGGGAATGAACGTCTCGGCGATCACGCTCTCGCCCGGCCCGATGTTGCCGCGATAATTGATCTCGTGGCGCGTCACAACCCAGACGTACGCCGCTTGATGCTCGGCGCTGGCGACTGCGGCCCAATGCGCGGTCGCGATCTGCTGGATCCAGTCAACCCACACCGCATTGTTGACATGGCCAAGCTCGTCGATGTGTTCGGACTGCGCGGTGAAGGTAAGGGTGTGGCGATTGCTCATAGTCCCCTCCTCTGAAGAGGAGGGGAGGTCACTCATCCGCCCCCAGCTGCCACAGGATAAACGCGAACTCTTCCGCCGTTTCCTTCAGGCTCTCAAACCTACCCGACTTGCCGCCATGCCCCGCGCCCATGTTGGTCTTGAGCAGCAATTCATTGTCATCGGTTTTAAGTTCGCGCAGTTTGGCGACCCATTTGGCGGGTTCCCAATAGGTCACGCGCGGATCGTTGAGCCCGGCGGTAACCAGCAGCGGCGGATAGGCTTGGCGCTTGACCTGATCGTAGGGCGAATAGCTGCGGATGAGCTCAAATGCCGCCTTATCCTCGATCGGATTGCCCCATTCGGGCCATTCGCCGGGAGTCAGCGGCAGGCTGGCGTCGAGCATGGTGTTAAGTACATCGACGAACGGTACGTGCGCCGCCACCGCGCCCCACAGTTCGGGGGCCGAATTGATCACCGCGCCCATCAGTTCGCCGCCGGCCGAGCCGCCCGAGATGCTTATCTGACCGGCCGCCGTATAGCCGCGTTCGATCAGCGCCTTTGCGACATCGACAAAGTCGGTGAAGGTGTTGCTGCGGCGCTCGAGCTTGCCGGCCTTGTACCACGCCCGGCCCAGATCATCGCCGCCGCGGATATGCGCGATGGCATAGGCGAAGCCGCGGTCAACCAGCGACAGCCGCGTGGTTGAAAAGCCCGGATCGATCGCGATGCCATATGCGCCGTAGCCATAAAGGTGGAGCGGTCCGCCGGATCTGCGGTCGCGGCGCATGACCACGCTGACCGGCACCAGAGCGCCATCGCGTGCCGCTATTTCCAGCCGTTCGGTGACGTAGAGCGAAGCGTCATAGCCGCACGGCAATTCCTGCACCTTGAGCACTTCGAGGCTGCGATCAGCCAGATGATAATCATAGACCGTCGCCGGGCTGACCATGCTTTCATAGCTGAGCCGCAGCTTTTCCACAGCCCATTCAGGGTTGTCGCCCAGCCCGGCGCTATAGCTTGCTTCGGGGAAAGTGATCGGTTCTACTCGAGCGGGATCGTCATAATAGCGCAGCTCGATCTGGTCGAGCCCGGCGCGGCGGCCCTCGATCACATAGAAATCGCGGAACAGATCGAATCCCGTCAGGTAAAACGAGTCCGAGCCGTCGATCAAGGTGGTCCACTCGCCGGGTCGCGCCAGCGGGGCGGTGGCAAGCCGGAAGTTTTCGTGAGTGTCGTTGGTGTGAATGAACAGCGTGCCCGCGCGCTCTTCGACATCGTATTCCACCCCGGTCTGGCGCGGCTTGACCAAGATCGGCGCGGACAGCGGCTCGGCCACCGGGACCAGCCGCACTTCGCTGGTTTCATGATCCGAACTGCTGATGATCAGCCATTGCTCGTTGGCCGAGAGCGACGAGCCGACGCGAAAGCCCTCGTCGTTTTCGTGGTACAGTTCGACGTCGGTAGCGAGCGGCTGGCCAAGCCAGTGCAACCTTGCGTTATCGGTGCGCCACTGTTCGTTGGCGAGGCTGTAGACCAGGGCCCGATCGCCTGCGACCCAGACCAGCGAGGACAGTGTGCCGGGGATTTCGTCGGGTAGCAGATCGCCGCTGGCGATGACCTTGATCCGCACGGTGAAGCGTTCCGAGCCGTTGTCATCGACCGACCAGGCGAGCATTTTCCCGTTGTGCGAGACTGCAATCGCGCCGAGCCGGAAATAATCTTTGCCCGCCGCCAGCGCGACTTCGTCAAGGATCAGCTGGTCTGCTCCGCCTGCAACCGGCTTGCGCCACCATTTCTTGTATTCCGCGCCCTGTTCGAATTCGATCCAGTACAGCCAATCGCCGTCCTTTTGGGGCACGGACTTATCGGCCTCTTTAATCCGCCCGCGCATTTCGGTGAACAGCGCGTCGATCCGGGATTTGTGCGGCGCCATCCGGCTCTCGAACCAGTCGTTTTCGACGGCCAAATGTGCGAGTACTGCAGCGTCCGTCACCTCGGGATAACCCGGATCGCGCAACCACGCGTAATCGTCGGTTACGGTAATCCCGTGATGGGTTTGGCTGTGCGGTTTTTTGGCTGCAATCGGGGGAACGGCCAAGGGAGTGGAAACTGTCATTGCGCGGCTCTATGGTGCTGCGATTGTCCCCGCAAGCAGGTCCCGGAAATTGTCATGCTGATGAACACCCACGAAGCCCGCCTCGATGCCTTGCGCAAAGAGCTTAAACGCCGCGATCTCGATGGATTTGTGATTCCGATCTCGGACGAGCATATGAGCGAATATGTCGGTGGCTATGCTCAGCGGCTGGCCTGGTTGACCGGGTTTGGCGGATCGGCCGGGTCGGCGGCGGTGCTGGCCAACGAGGCAGCGGTGTTCGTCGATGGTCGCTATACCCTGCAAGTGCGCGAGCAAGTCGAGGAACGGCTGTTTTCGTATCAATCGACGCTTAGCACCACCATTCCGGCATGGCTGGCACAGCATGCCACGGCGGGCGGACGGATCGGCTTCGACCCGTGGCTGCATGGCCAGCCGTGGGTGGCGGCCTGCGATGCCGCGCTTAAGGCCAGCGGTGCCAGCATGGTGGCGGTGGAGAGCAACCCGATCGATGCCGTGTGGTCTGACCGGCCCGCGCCCTCGCTGGCCCCGGCTGTGATCCATCCAACCGAATTTGCCGGCCAATCAAGCGAGGCCAAGCGCAGCCAAGTTGCTGAATGGCTGACGGCACGCGGGCTCGATGCGGCGGTAATTTCGGCGCTCGATGGGGTCGCGTGGCTGCTTAACCTGCGCGGCAGCGACGTTGATCGGACCCCCGTGGCGCTCAGTTTCGTGCTCGCCCATGCCGACGGTACCGCCGAGCTGTTTATTGCTGACGAAAAAGTCACGCCCGAGCTGCGTGCGCATTTGGGCAATGCAGTCACAGTGCGCCCGCGCGAAATGTTCGTGCCGCAATTGCAGGGGCTCGGCGGCAAACGGGTGGCGGTCGATCCGGAGCGTTCGGTCGCCGCAGTGTACACCGCGCTCGCTGGCGCCGGGGCCAAGGTTGTCAGCATGACAGATCCGACCGTGCTGGCCAAAGCGGTCAAAAATCCGGTCGAGCAGGCCGGGCAACGCGCGGCGCAGGCACGCGATGGCGCGGCTATAGCTCGGTTCCTGCACTGGCTAGCGCTGGCGGCTCCGACTGGCGAGCAAACCGAATTGACCGCAGCGGCGCGGCTGCGGGCGTTTCGCGAAGACACCGGCCTGCTGCGCGACCTGTCGTTCGATACCATCTCTGCAGCCGGGGCTCACGCCGCCAGCCCGCACTACAAGGTGGATGAGGCGTCGAACATCCCGATTGGCCAGAACTCGATCTACCTGGTCGATTCTGGCGGGCAGTATCTGGATGGCACCACCGATATCACCCGCACGGTCTGGGTCGGACCGGGACTCCCGACTGCAGAGCACAAAGACCGCTTCACCCGCGTGCTCAAGGGCCACATCACACTCGCCACCGCCACGTTTCCCAAGGGCACGACCGGCGGCCAGCTCGATAGTTTTGCGCGGATGCATTTGTGGCAGGCCGGGGTGGATTACGCCCATGGCACCGGGCACGGGGTCGGCAGTTTCCTGTCGGTCCACGAAGGTCCGCAGCGGATTGCCAAGGCCGCCGGC
>JAYTIS010000196.1:0-1958 GCA_043731725.1 Novosphingobium sp. | reverse complement strand
GGTACGCAGCCGCGTCTGGCCGCCTGCTTGCAACGCGCCGCGACCCTGGCCGATTGGGGCGGGGGAAGTGGCGGCAGCGGGCAGGGGCTGGCTTGCTGGAAAATGACGCTGGGCGCGGCCGAGGGCTACATCGCTGTGGTGGCCAGTGCCCGCCGCGATGAGCGCGGGATCCGGGTCGACAAGCTGACCGCGGTGGCTGACATCGGCCGGATCGTAAACATCGATATTGCGCGCCAGCAGATCGAGGGCGGGCTGCTGTTCGGGCTGGGGCTGGCGACTGGATCAAGCAGCGCCTATGCCAAGGGCCTGCCGCTGACCGGACGGCTGGGTCTGCTCGGGCTGCCGTTACTAGCCGATTGTCCCGAAGTGGTGACCGAATTCATCGATAGCGAAGCCGCGCTGTTCGATCCGGGCGAACTCGGCGCGATCATCGCACCCCCAGCCATCGCGAACGCGCTGGCCTCGGCCGGATCCGTGCGGCTTCACAACCTGCCTTTGACAATGGAGCAAGGCTGATGCTGCCTGCAGATCATCCACCGGTTAAACCCCCGCGCGTCGGGGTGCTGCTGGTCAATCTGGGCACCCCTGATGCGCCCACGCCGCGCGCGGTGCGGCGCTATCTCAAGGAATTCCTGTCCGACCGCCGCGTGGTCGAAATTCCTAAGCTGGTGTGGTGGCCGATCCTCAACCTGATCGTGCTCAACACCCGGCCCAAGAAAAGCGCGCATGCCTATGCCCAAGTCTGGACCGAGCAAGGTTCGCCGCTGGCCGCGATCACCCGCGCGCAGGCCGAGGCTTTGCAAGTCCAGATGGGCGATAGCGTGCTGGTCGGCTGGGCCATGCGCTATGGCAATCCAGCGATTGGCGGTGAGCTGCAGCGGCTGAAAGACGCCGGCTGCGCACGGATCTTGATTGCGCCGCTTTATCCGCAATATTCGGGCGCGACCACCGCCACGGTGACCGATGCGATCGGCGCGGCGCTGGGCATGATGCGCTGGCAACCCACGCTCCGCAGCCTGCCGCCATACTACGACGATCCGCTGCATATCGGCGCCTTGCGTTACGACATCACCCGGCAACTGGCCGAGCTGGCGTTCCAGCCCGAAGTGCTCCTGCTGTCGTTCCACGGCATGCCGCAGCGCACGCTTGAGCTAGGCGATCCGTATCATTGCCAGTGCCAGAAGACCGGGCGGTTGCTGCGCGAGGCGCTGGCGGACGATCACCCTGGCCTCAGGATCGAGATCAGCTTTCAGTCGCGCTTCGGGCGCGCCAAGTGGCTCGAACCGGCGACCGACGCCGTGCTCGCGGCCGAAGCGCGCCGCGGGACCCGGCGGTTGGCCATCGCTGCGCCGGGGTTCTCGGCCGATTGTCTCGAAACCTATGAAGAACTGGCGATCCGCGGCCAGCAACAATTCCGTGCAGCCGGCGGCGAACAGTTTGCGGCGCTCAGCTGCCTCAACACATCGTCGGCGGGCATGGCGATGCTTGAAGTGCTGGTGCGGCGCGAGCTGGCGGGCTGGATTTAAATAGACGCTTAAGTTACACGGGTGTCAGCAACCGGAAGGACCTATGGCCACGACCGCCCCCACTTCGCAGACATTCACTCATTGGTCACAGCCGCAATCGGCGCAGGCGCTGGACCATATTCCCGGTGAGGATGGCTGGCCGGTGGTGGGCACGACCTTACAGCTGCTCGCCGATCCAATCGGTTACGGCGTGCGGATGCGGGGCAAATACGGGAATATCTACCGCAACAACGCGTTCGGGCGACGCGGGGTGATCCTGCTTGGGGCCGAGGCCAACGAGTTGGTGCTGTTTGACCGTGAGAAGATTTTTTCCTCTGCGCAAGGCTGGGGCCAGGTGCTCGATCTGCTGTTCCCGCGCGGGCTGATGCTGCTCGACTTCGATCACCACCGGGTCGATCGCCGGGCGCTGTCAATTGCCTTCAAGCCCGAGCC
>JAYTIS010000195.1:0-7187 GCA_043731725.1 Novosphingobium sp. | reverse complement strand
GGCGATGAAACTTAGCGGAGGTGAGCCCATGATTGGCGGCATGGAAAGGCATGCTAGATTGAAAACGCGGATCGCAGCATTTATCGGGCTGCTGCTTATGACCGTGCCGGCGCTGGCAGAAAAGCTGGTGTTCGATCACCGCTTGTCCCCGGCGCTCAAGGCCGTGCTCGATAGCGGCGACGCCAATATGATAGATTACAAAAATGCCAATCCCCGCAACGTAATCGATCTGATCGCCGTGCGTGGCAAATCGGCGCATGCCTGACTACAAAGTGCGCACCGCCGCCGACTGGACCGCACCGTTGCAGCGTGAAGCCAAAGCCAAATGCAGCAGCACTTTTACTGAACTGGCGCGCAATGAAATGTCGATTACTTATGAGCGTCGCTCGGTAGGATGCCGGGCAGACTATTGGACAAAACGCGCGGATTCACAAATATGTTCAAATGGAAGATCGCGCCCGAGATCGAATTTCGGTCAATCACCGCCTGGCGCGGCGTCGATGTGCAACATTTTGACAACACGGGCGGCGCCCACCGTGTACGGCGTCAACCTGACTGAATCATGCCCTGCCGCCGCTCCCTGCGCATTTAGCCGCTGGAGCAAGGCTGACTTACGCCAACACCAGTTCAGCCAAGAATTCCAGGCGGTTGGTTCGATCGGTTCGGTTGATTACGTCGCCGGCCTGTATTATTTTACCGTCCATGTCAGCGATGATGCGGCTACTCCCAACTCGGTTGGCGCGGTCGCAACGCTCAGCGCGAGCGTGGTGGTCGGCGCGACTTATGTGACTATCCGCTTCTGCACAGCCAGCACCCCGTTGTTCGTCGGCACGGCTGTCAACGGCTGTGCGATCGACCGCGCTTCAGAAGTCTTTACGCACAGCTATGCTGGCTATGGCCAAGCGACGTGGAACGCAACCGAAGCGCTCCACATCACCGTCGGCGGTCGCTATACCAACGACAAGAAGCGCGGCGTTCTGCACTTCTCGCGCAACATCAACTATGACGATCCGGCGAACGCCGCCACGCTGGTGCGCAACGGCTACGTACCGCTCGACAAAAGTTGGAGCCGCTTCAACCTGACCGCGACGATCACCTACGATTTTAGCCAATCGGTCCATGGCTATGCAAAATCCGCCACGGGATATCGTGCTGGCGGGGCTAGCTCGCGAACGTCCAACTACCAAGCGTTCAATCCGGAAGACGTGAAGAGCTATGAAGTCGGGCTGAAGGCCGATTTCTGGGATCGCCGCGCGCGCTTCAACATTGCTGGCTACATCATGCAGCGCAAGGACAGCCAGGTTGATCTGAGTACGATCCAGCCAACCGCGACGGGCAATTTCAACAACCTCGTGACGTTTAACGCAACGGGGACCACCAAGATCCGCGGGATTGAAGCCGATCTGACCATCAAACCGATCGATCGCCTGACGTTAAACGCGTCGTATGCCTACACCTACACTGATATTCCGTTGGTCCCGGTGACGTATCGGGAGTTTACATCGGCTGGTGCCGCAACCGGCAATACAACCACCGTTTTGCACAAGTTCTTTATCGTCTTCACGCCGCGCCGTGCCGCCAGCGGCTCGATCGATTATGAGCTGCCGATCCAGCCGATACCCACATCAAATTTCACCTTGATGCCAACTATGGACAGGCAACGCAGACGTTTGACCAGTTCGCGACCAAAGCAGACTCTTCGTTCATCGTTAACGGCCGCATCTCGCTGCTGGATATTGCGATGGGCGGCGGCGGAGCAAAACTAACTGTTAGTGCGTGGAGCCGCAATTTGCTCAACGAACAGCCCGTTTATCGCCGCGACCCCTCAAACGGCCTGCCAGCAGTTCAGTCCACAGCCTTGGCGACAGTGCCAAACATGCTTCTGATCGGCAACAACGGCGGCATCCTAGGTGAATACGGCAATTTCAATGTGCCGCGGACCTTTGGAATGGACGCAACGCTCAAGTTCTAGACTGCGGCCGGGCCGCACGCAGCTGACGATTTCCTAATGCTTGGGTGGAGCGGCGGCCTCCGCGTCCTCGGGCAAGACCGTCACTTCAACCGCCCCGCTGGGGGTGAGATAGCGCTTGGCAGCGGTTTGCAATTCTTTGGCAGTGATCGCCTGAAGGCGTTCCTTGCCGTGGACTAAACGCTCGATCCGGTCGGGCTCAGTCTGCGCGCGGTCAACTAGCAGCAGCCAGCCGGCGTTGCTTTTAAGCGCGTTGTCGAAGGCTTCAAGCAGCGGCGCTTTTGCGCGCAGCAAGACATCGTCACTGACCGGCGCAGCGCGTAGATCAGCGATGGTGGCGTTCATAGCGCTGCGGGTGGCATTGACTTCACCGACATCGACCGAGGCATTGAGCAAAAAGGTGCCGTACCCGCGAAAGGTGCGCGAAGTGCTGCTGCCGGCACCAGGCGAGTACGCCTTGCCCAACTTCTCGCGCAGGTCATCGGTCAGTGCCAGCTGCGTCACCCGCTGCAGCAGCGTCAGCTGCATATCAGCCTGGGAGTCCTCGCCGTCGCGGGTTGGCCAGGTTAAGGTGACCAGCGCCTGATCTTTCACACCGGTGTGATGCAGCACATACGCCGTGCGACCGGCAGTAAACGGCTTCATGCGGCGATCAGCATAGGGTCGAAACTCGGTTTCGCGTGGCGGCAAAGCGCCGAAAGTTCGGCCGACCAGCGCGATCGCCGCCGCCTCGTCGACATCGCCCACCACGCCGATTTCGATCGCACCGTGTTGAAATCTGTCGGTTACGTCGGTGCGCAATTGCTCGAACGTGAGCTTGCGGTAATTTTCGACCCGACCAAGGCTGAACCGCGGATCGTTGTCCGACAGGATTGCGCCGTAATCGGCCGACAGCGCGGCACCCGGGGTGGCGCGCAGCGAAGCGAACAGGTTGTTTATCGACTGCCGGAACACGGTCTCGCCTTCCTTGCGGTAGCCCGGGTCGGTCAACTGTGCGGCAAGGTATTGCAGTTCGAGCTCAAAGTCGCTCGCAGTGGTAGCAGCCACTGCCACGAACGTTTCGTCGGTTGCATTGTAATTGGCCGAGACGGTGCGCCCGGCCAGCAGACTGTCGAGCTCATCCTTACTGTGTTTGCCCAACCCGCCCAGATTGAGCACGCCGACCATCCGGGTCGCGAGCGGATTATCGCGGGTGGCGAGTAAGTTGCCGCCGTCGACCGAAACCTGAACCAGCACCCGGTCCTTGTCGAGATCGGTGTGCTTGAGGTTAAGCCGCACGCCATTGGCAAAGCGGATCTGGCGGATCCCGAGCACCGGTTCGCGGGCATCGCTGACCACTGTACTGGCCGGACCAAAATTGGTGTAGCCAAAAGTGCTGACCGCTGCGTGTTCGGGTGGCGCAATCGGCGCGCGCATGGCTTCGGCCCAGGCGCGGCGCAGGTCGGCGGTGCCGTCGGCGGGCGGTACCCGGCCCTGAAAACGGATCAGCGGTTGATCGAGCGGGATCGCCTCGCGCTTAAGCGCGGCGATCACCGACTCCGAAGTAATCTGAGGGATGAAGGCGTCCAAACGGTTTTTGGAATTGCGCGGCGTGTCGGGCACCACCTCGTCGTTGACCAGAGCTAGCACCGCGCCCAGCAATTGGGAATTGTTGCGGGTAGATTCGGCATCGGCATCGTTGCGATGCGCAGTTCGGATGATCGCGACCTGTTCGGTCACCTCTTCAGGAGTGAAACCATAAGTCAGGGCGCGATGATATTCTTGTCCTGCTTTAACCAAGCCAATACGCCACTTGCCGTCGACCGTATCGATGGTCAATTCGGTTGCGCGGCCTTCGCGGAACAGGTCACTGGTCCCATAGCTCGCCCCGCGAAACGGTGCGTTCGGTTCGCGGCTTCGGCGTAACATGCGCCGGTTGATGATCGCATAGCCAACCTGGCGCAGCAGGTTTTCGCGGCGCTGCGCCAAACTGTCTGGCTCGACCAGCCAAGCGCCCTTACGACTTACCGAAATGCGCTCGGACAGCGCCGGATCGATGTAAACATCAGTGAGGCCTTTGGCTTTGGGGGTGATCGGGCCGGCCTTGGGCAACGGCTCAACGGGGGCGACCGGCCAATCGCCAAACTTGCCCCGGATCTGGGTTTCGACCTGATCGGGATCGAAATCACCGATCACAAACAACGTTACGTGACCGGGCACATACTCGCGCGCCCAAAATCCTTTGAGCCCGGCCGCACTGGCTGCCACCAGCGATTGATGCGTGCCGATCGGCAGCCGCGCGGCCAGCTTTGAGCCGGGCAGCAGGAAGCCAATTTGGTCTTCATAAGCCTTGAGTTGATACCCGCCCCGGTCGCGCATTTCAGACATGACGACACCGCGTTCTCGGTCGACTGCACCGGGTGTAAACGACAGTTCGCTGGCGGTTTCACGCATTAGCATTAGCGCCGTGTCAAGCAGCGCTGGATCGGCGCGCGGAAGATCGAGCTTGTAGGTGGTGTGCTGATAGTCGGTCGAGGCGTTGGTATCGGCGCCGAACGCCAGTCCATCGCGTTCGAGCAATTTAACCATCTCGCCTTCGGGCACGTGCGTGCTGCCGTTAAAGGCCATGTGTTCGACAAAGTGCGCAAAGCCACGCTCCTCATCGTGTTCGTCAAGTGATCCGGCATTAACCTGCATGCGCACCAGCGCGGTGCCCCTGGGGTTGGCATTGTTGCGGATCACGAAATGCAGGCCGTTGGGCAATACGCCGAACCGGTAGCCAGGATCGACCGGGACGTCGCTGTGCTCAAATGCCCAATTTGGCCTGGCCGGTCCGGCACTAGCCACATGGCCGGTGCGCGGCGCGCAGGCGGTCAGCGCTAATACGGAAATCGACAGGGCGAACATAAACTTGGATGATTGCATGCAAACTAGGTGGCGCAACGTCGCCGCTTGAGCAAGTGCCTACTTCCGCAACCTCGAGCGCCTATTTACCCCGTAACTTGCGGTGCGCGGTCAGATCGAACACTTCGCTCGGTCCATTGTCATTCTCAAGCAGGCCGAGCCGTCGCGCGACTTCTTGGTAGGCCTCTTCCTCGCCGCCCAAATCGCGGCGGAAGCGGTCCTTGTCGAGCTTTTCGCCAGTGGTCATATCCCACAGTCGGCAGCCATCGGGGCTGATCTCGTCAGCCAGGATTATCCGACTGTAATCGCCGTCCCACAGCCGCCCAAACTCTAGCTTGAAATCGACCAACCGGATGTTGATCGCGGCAAACATCCCGCACAGAAAATCGTTGATGCGGATCGCCATTGCCGAGATGTCCTGCATCTCTTCGTTGCTGGCCCATCCAAAACAGGCGATGTGCTCCTCGGCGATCAGCGGATCGTTTAGAGCATCGTCCTTAAAATAATATTCGATCAAGGTGTGCGGCAAAGGCTCGCCCTCTGGAATACCCAGCCGTGTACTGATCGATCCGGCAGCGACATTGCGCACGACCACTTCGATTGGCACAATCTCGACTTGCCGCACCAGCTGCTCGCGCATGTTCAGCCGTTTGATGAAATGAGTGGGGATGCCAATGTGGCTTAGCCGCGTGAAGACATATTCGCTAATGCGGTTGTTGATCACGCCCTTGCCGTTGATGGTACCCTTTTTCTGGGCATTGAACGCTGTCGCATCATCTTTGAAATACTGGATGATCGTGCCCGGCTCGGGACCCTCGTAAAGGATCTTGGCCTTGCCTTCGTAAATCTGGCGGCGACGGGACATGCGGACTTCCTTGAACGGTTAAGGGCAAGTTGGAAACAGCAAACCCCGGCATGTGCGTTGCGAAAATGGCAGCGCAGCCGGGGCGGACATCCGGTCAATACGCGAATTGGCTGCAAGGCGCAATGCAGGGGGATTTGCGTCAGGGTGCAAAAGACGGGAATTGACGCGGGCACGCACCTTCTTCAATACGTATGTAAGCGTGCCGAATCAAAAGCGCACGACCTAACAAGCCGGAATGACAAAGATTCATCCGGCAATTTCGGGAGTCGAGACATGAGGAAATCACTGGTATGGGCCGCAGGTGTGTCGTTGACTGCCTTGGCTTTCGCGCCAACTGCGGTATTTGCGCAAGCGGCAACCGCCACTACGGCAGACACGACGGCTGAGGAAACTGATCCGAATACGATCGTGGTTACTGCCCAAGGCCGCGCCCAGCAGCTGGCCGATGTGCCGGTGGCGATCTCGGCGGTGAATGCCGAATCCCTTAAGAACAGCGGCGCAAATGACATCCGACAGCTTAACCAGCTCGCTCCTTCGCTGCTGGTCTCGTCGACCGGTTCGGAAGCCAACGGCTCGGCCCGTATCCGCGGAATCGGCACGGTGGGTGATAACCCCGGCCTCGAAAGCTCGGTGCCGGTGTTTATCGACGGGGTCTATCGCTCGCGCTCGGGCATTGGCCTGAACGAATTGGGTGAGATTGACCGGATCGAGGTGCAGCGCGGACCACAAGGTACGCTCGGCGGGCGCAACAGCACGGCTGGCCTGATCAGCATCTATTCGAAAAAGCCATCTTTCAAGTTCGGTGGGACTGCCGAAGCGACTTATGGCAACTATGACTTTATTCGACTTGGCGGCTCGATCACCGGTCCGCTGACGCAATCGCTGGCGGCGCGAATTGATGGCGTTTATGTTAAGCGCCACGGCTTTTACAAAGACCCGACCAACAACACCGACGTCAACAACCGCAATCGCTATTTCGTGCGTGGACAGTTGCTGTTCGAACCGACCGACGTCTTTTCGGTCAGGTTGATTGGCGATTACACCTACCGTGATGAACGCTGCTGCGGTGCGATCTATGTCGATCGGTCGGTCAACCCGTTTATTGGCGATCTCAATAACCCGTCGACCCCGCTTACGCCGCTGCAGCCCAACGGTAACAACATCGTTAACGTACTGCGCGATCTGGGGCAGCCACTGGCCGGGTTTAATCCGCATTATGACCGCACGCTCTATGTTTCGCCCGGGCGCAGTTATCAGGGCAAGACCAAGGATTACGGCGTGTCGGGTGAGATCAACTACGATCTCGGCGGGGTAAAGATGACCTCAATCACTGCGTATCGCCACTACCGTGCGGGCCAGGGTTCGGACACCGACTACAGCGCGGTCGACATTCTTTACCGCACTCCCGATGACAACATCTATCGCCAGTTCAATACTTTTACGCAGGAAGTGCGGTTCAACGGCAAGTTG
>JAYTIS010000194.1:0-2535 GCA_043731725.1 Novosphingobium sp. | reverse complement strand
GTCAAGGTGTGGCGGCGCAGCTTCGATATTCCGCCGCCGGTGCAGGACGCTGGCAGCGCGTACGACTTAAACGCCGACCCACGCTATTCCGGGATCGATATCCCTTCAACCGAGAGCTTGAAAGATACGATCGCACGGGTGCTGCCGTATTATCAAGCCGCCATCGTCCCCGTGCTGCGGACCGGGCAGACTGTACTGATTTCGGCCCACGGCAATTCACTGCGCGCGCTGGTCAAGCATTTGTCGGGCATTTCGGACGCGGAGATTACCGGGCTCGAAATTCCGACCGGGCAGCCGATCGTTTATGAGCTCGATGCACAACTCGCCGCGAGCGAGCGCTTTTATCTGGCGGAGCGCTGAGATGACGGCACCCTCAGCCCCACCCGTGGCCATAGTGATGGGCAGCCAGTCCGATTGGGCGACGATGAAATGCGCTGCCGATGCGCTCGATGCGCTTGGTGTGGCCTATGACGCACGGATCGTCTCGGCCCACCGCACCCCGCAGCGACTGGTCGAATTCGCGCAAGGCGCTGCCGATCAGGGGTTCAAGGTGATTATCGCCGGGGCCGGCGGCGCGGCGCATTTGCCGGGCATGGTGGCGAGCATGACGCATCTGCCGGTGCTGGGCGTGCCGGTGCAATCGAAGGCGCTGTCCGGGCAGGACAGCCTGCTCTCGATCGTGCAGATGCCCGCCGGGGTGCCGGTTGGCACGCTGGCGATTGGCGAGGCCGGGGCGACCAATGCGGGCTTGCTCGCCGCCTCGATCCTGGCGCTGGACAATGCCGAACTGAGCGCGCGGGTGAAGGCCTACCGCGCCGCGCAAAGTGCCGGCGTGGCCGAGCGGCCTTCGTAATGGAGAGGTGGTCGCGCGGCCTTCGACAGGCTCAGGCTGAGCGGGTTTTGGGGCTGGTTCAATTCCGAAATCCGCTCAGCCTGAGCCTGTTGAAGCACTCGCGATGACCTTGCTTCAAATGATCCCTCCCGGCGCAACCATCGGCATTCTGGGCGGCGGGCAACTAGGCCGCATGCTGGCCCAGGCGGCGGCGCAACTGGGCTATCGCTGCCACGTTTACTCGCCCGAGGCGGACAGCATCGCGGGCGAGCTGTGCGCGGCGCAAACCTGCGCGGCGTGGGATGATGGCCCGGCCATGGCGGCGTTTGCGGCGGACTGCGCCGTCGTGACCTACGAGTTTGAGAATGTGCCGGTTGGCCCGCTCGCCGCGCTGGGCGGCGTGCCACTACTCCCACCGCTGCACGCTCTCGAAGTGGCGCAGGACCGATTGAACGAAAAGCAATTCGTCGCCGGGCTGGCTGGGCGCACCGCGCCGTTCATGGCGGTCGATACCACCGAAGATTTGCAGCAAGCCTTAGTCCGGATCGGCTCACCCGGAATTCTCAAGACCCGGCGCGAGGGCTATGACGGCAAGGGCCAGTACCGGATCGCCGACGACCACGCGGCTGACGGAGTCGCGCTGGGCGGGCAGCCGATGCTCTATGAAGGGCTGGTGGCGTTCAGCCATGAATTCAGCGTGATCCTGTGCCGCGGGCAAGACGGCCAAGTGGTGTTCTGGGATAGCGCTGAAAATTTCCACGAGCACGGCGTGCTGGTGACATCGACCGTCCCGGCTGCAACGCAGGTCCAGGAACAAGTCGAACAAGCGCGCGCGTTGGCCGGATCAGTGGCGGCGGAGCTCGACTATGTAGGGGTGGCGGCGTTCGAATTCTTTGCCACCGCAGCCGGCCCGGTGTTCAACGAAATGGCCCCGCGGGTGCACAATTCGGGCCACTGGACCATTGAGGGCGCGCTGACCAGCCAGTTCGAAAATCATATCCGCGCGATTTGCGGTTTGCCGCTGGGGGATACCCGGCTGGCCGCAAGCAGCGTGCAGATGCACAACCTGATCGGCGAAACTGCCGACGCCTGGCCGACGCTGCTGGCCGATCCGGCTAATCATCTGCACCTCTACGGCAAGGGCGCACCGCGCCCGGGCCGCAAGATGGGTCATGTCACCCGGTTGACCTTATGAACCGCAGCGAGGTGATTATCGCCGCCGCTGTGGCCGACAATGGCGTGATCGGGGCGAGCGGCTCGCTCCCGTGGCACATTTCAGAAGACTTTCGCCGGCTCAAAGCGCTGACCATGGGCAAGCCGCTGGTGATGGGGCGCAAAACCTTCGAATCGCTGCCCGGGTTGCTGCCGGGGCGACGGCATATTGTGGTCACACGCAATCGCGAGTGGGCGGCCGAAGGGGCCGAGCCGGCCGCGTCGCTCAGCGCCGCGATCAAGCTCGCCAATGCGCCGCACATCGTGATTTTCGGCGGCGCTGCGCTTTTCGCCGAAGCCTTGCCGCTGGCCGACCGGATCGAAATGACCGAGGTACATGCGAGCCCCTCCGGCGACGTGCAGTTCCCTGCCTTTGCGCGCAGCGAATGGCTTGAAACTTTCCGCGAACCGCATCCTGCGCAAGGTCGCACCCCAGGGTTTGATTTCGTCACGTTGCTGCGTAAACCGGTGACCTGAGGGGGCTGCTGGGG
>JAYTIS010000193.1:0-5149 GCA_043731725.1 Novosphingobium sp. | reverse complement strand
CCGCTCCATGAGGCCGAATCGCTGGCCGGGCGGGCGTAAACCTGCCGATCAGTGGCACCGCTGGCATCGACGAAGATTAGGTTCGAAAAGCCGCTGTTGTCCTTGTAGCTGGAGCGGAACAATCCAGTGCGTAGGGTCCAATCGCCCAGGTTGGCACGACCGATCAACCCGAAACTGTCCGAATGGCTGTCGTTACGCGCCCAGTCTGGCCCCGGATACCGGCCTCGCTCCATCCGCGCGGGCAGGAAATTGCCAGTCGTGATATAGAGCCCACCGCTGGTATTGTCGCTGAACTGCTGATGGTTAGCGAAGGCCAGGACTTCGACATTGGGCGCCGGGCGCCAACGCGGGACCACGCCGAGATTGTATCCGGTCGATCCGCCGCCGCTGTTGTAGCGATTGTCAAAGACGCCCACGCCGGTCGCCACGCCCAGAGTTTTGCCAGCCAACGGAATTTGCGCATCGACTTCAAACCCGTGGCCGCCAAAGCTATCGACCGTTAGAAATGGTGCGACGCTCAATTTGTCGCCAGCTTTCTTGAGCTGCAAATCGACCACCCCGGTCGGCGCGGGGAAGGCATAACCTTGTGTCGCTGGGCCAACCCGGATTGTTTCACCGTCGATCACCCGGCTGCCGAGCCCGCCTTGGATGTCGAAATACATGCCTTCCATGCGAAAATTGCCGGCTGTTCCTGGCGAAAAGCCGCGAACATTGCCTTCGTCATAAACGCCGATCTGTTCGTGCCCGGTCGAGGTGCCAAAGGCATCCTCGGCGCTTTCGACCGCGCTTTCGGTGTTTGACTGGGCCAGCGCAGGGGACGCTGCGCCGCCACAGATCATCAGGGCCGAAGCCAGTGCCAACGAATTGGCGCAATAGCGAAACATCAATTTCTCCCCACAACATTGGCGCGTTCGACCGATTGTGTGTTGCTGAGGTAATACAACAATGCGCAATGTCGTTGCGGGTTCGATGGGAGTGCCAGCCAGTTCGACGAATGACAGGGTGCGCAACCGCGCCTGCTATGGCATGGGCATGGGCCATGGCCTCCGCATCAACGCAAACCTCGATCGCTCAAATGCTCACCATCGCACGCCCCGATGACTGGCACGTGCACTTACGCGATGGCCCAGTCATGGCGGGGGTAGTGGCACATACTGCGCGCCAGTTCGCCCGCGCGATTGTCATGCCCAACCTGTCACCGCCAATCACCACGGTGGCAGCTGCCGCGGCCTATCGGGCGCGGATACTGGCGGCATTGCCAGCGGGCTCAGACTTCGTTCCGCTGATGACCTGCTACCTAACCGATGGGATCGATCCGGATGAACTTGAGCGCGGATTTGGTTCGGGCGTGTTCACTGCCGCCAAGCTTTATCCTGCGCATGCCACCACCGGATCGGCCCATGGCGTCACGGATGTTGCCCGTATCCGGCCCGCGCTCGAACGCATGCAGCGGCTCGGCATGCCACTGCTGGTGCACGGCGAGGTGACCGATCCGGACGTCGATATCTTCGACCGCGAGGCGGCCTTCATCGACCGGGTGTTGGCGCCGCTGGTGCGCGAAATGCCCGAATTGAAAGTGGTGTTCGAACATATCACCACCGCCGATGCCGCGCAGTTCGTGACTGACGCGGCTGCTCATGTCGCGGCGACCATCACTCCGCAGCACCTCCATATCAATCGCAATGCGATGTTTGCCGGCGGGCTCCGTCCGCATGCCTATTGCCTGCCCGTGGCCAAACGTGAACGTCACCGGCTGGCCTTGCGCCAGGCAGCAACCTCGGGTTCGGCCAAATTCTTTCTCGGCACCGATAGCGCGCCGCATGGCATCGCCGCCAAAGAAGCGGCCTGCGGTTGCGCAGGGATTTTCAACGCGGCCTATGCGCTCGAAAGTTATATTACGGTGTTCGATCAAGAGGCTGCGCTCGACCGGTTCGAGGCCTTCGCTTCGTGCAATGGTCCGGCTTTCTATGGACTGCCGGTCAATACGGCCACGATCACGCTGGAACGCGCCGAACAGCTCGTGCCAGCACAAATCGACGCCAACGGCACCCCAATCGTTCCGTTCCACGCGGGCGAGACGCTAGGCTGGCGCCTCGCGGAGTAATCGCACGCGGCGCTGGGCCAATATGTCCCACACGAAGACCGCAATTGCGCACCAAATCAGCACGAAGCACGCGAGTTGCACCGCGCGCAGCGGTTCCCCGAATACGAACACGCCCAGCAAAAACACGATCGTCGGCGCGCAGAATTGCACCATTCCCAGGCTGGAATAATCCATCCGGCGCGCAGCAGCGGCGAACAGGAGCAGCGGCACGCCGGTGATCGCTCCGCCGGCCATCAGCAGCCCGGCCGCGCCCGGGCTGCGCGTCATTGCTGACCCGTCGGGCCCTTGGGCAAACCACCATACGGTCAGCGCCGCCGGAATTAGCAAAACCAGCGTCTCGATCGTCAGACCTGGTAGCGATTCAACCGCGACCAGCTTGCGCACCAGCCCGTAGGCGGAAAAACTGATCGCCAAGGTCAAGCTGATCCACAGCATTTCACGCGCGTCCCAGGCCAGCAGCGACACCCCTAGCGCGGCCAGCCCAACCGCCAGCCATTGCCGCCGGGTCAACCGCTCGCCTAACAGCAACGTTCCGGCCAGGACATTGACCAAGGGATTGATATAGTAGCCAAGGCTCGCTGCGAACACGTGGCCTGATTGGATCGCGATCACGTAGACCGTCCAGTTGACCGCGATTAGCAGCGCGCTGAGCGCCAATAGCGCGATATTGCGTGGACGGCGCAGCGCGCTGAGCAGCGCCTTGCCCTGGCCGCGCCAGGCCACAACACCCAAGCATAGCGGCAGCGTCCAGATGATCCGCCAGCCGATAAATTCGAATGGCGGCACCCAGTGTACCAGCCGCAAGTACAGCGGCATAATTCCCCAGACCAGGTAAGCGCCCAGCGCCAACGGCAACCCGCCATGCGTTCGTGATGAGTCCCTAGTCTGCATGGCGGGCGCGCTAGCTGCGGCTGGCCGGATGAGCAAGCTCAACCGCGTTGCCGCTGGTTAAGGTTCACGTACCTAAGGGCCCGCCTCCGGATCGGCGGAAGCAATTGCGCCTCGATCCGCGGGACACGCAGTATACGGGTCGCAATCTGATGCTGCGGGGGGCGTTGTCGCCACGATGATGACGCCCCCGGTCCTGCGCGGCTGACTTATCAACATACCATGCAGCCTTTGCACGCGAATGGCCGATGCGGCATATGGGCGCCGCGCGGTTGTCCGGTCGCGCCTGCCAGGAATACTAACGATGCTGCGCACGGTGTTGTCGCTCTTACCCGTGTTACTCGCGATTGCCGCCTGTTCCGCCGAGCGAAAGACCGCTGACGCCGAGGCCGAACGCGATCCGGCTGCGGCGGCGGCGCTCAACGATCCGATCATGGTTGACCCCGATCTCACCTCACAAAACCGGGGCAATTCGGCGCTGTCGGGCGGCGACCCGTTGCAAGGCGACTTGCCCAATTTCGTGCGCACACCCGAAGCAGCCGATGCCGCACGTGCGGCGGCTCAAGCGGCAGTCGGCGGCAACATCATTACGGCCCCCGCACCCAGTGCAACGATAAGGCAATCGCGGCTGGCAGGCGCATTGACCGCGCAGGCGCTGGCTCAGGCATCAGGACTGACAGGCTCCGGCTGCGGCGATCAGTTCGAATATTCGGCGATCTGGGCAGCCCGGCTTCCGGCCGCGCTGCAGGTCTATCCGCGGGGGCACACGATCATGGCCGGCGGAACCAGCGCGACCGGCTGCCATCTTGCAGTGGTGCGGTTTGTGACTCCGGTCGAGGTCACCGACGTGGTCGACTTTTACTACACCAGTGCGCGGGCAGCGAAGCTGGGAGCAGAACATCGCCGCGAAGGCAGTGATGAGGTGGTAGCGGGAACGCGCGGTAATTCGGGCTACGCGGTCTATGCGCGCAAACGCGCCGATGGATTAACTGAGGTCGACCTAATAACCCGGTTTGAACAATAGCGCATGATTTTGGGGTTGGAACACATCCATGGGAAAAGTTGAACTAGGCGATCAGATCGCTAGCTTCACCGTCGATACCATAGCCGGCATACCGGTAACACTGCCGATAGCCGGTAGTGAATATACCCACCTTCAGTTTCGCCGCTTTGCGGGCTGCCCGATTTGCAACTTCCATCTGCTCACCATGGCCCGGCGTCAGGACGAGATTGTGGCCTCGGGGGTCAATGAGGTTGTGGTGTTTCACTCGCGCCAGGACGAGATGGTGAAGTACCAAGCCCAATTGCCGTTCCACTGCGTCGCCGATCCAGACAAGCGCTTATATCGCCAGTTCGGCGTCGAGAACTCGCTGCGAGCATTGCTCCATCCCAGCGTGCTGTTGAATGGCGCCAAATGGGTGATCGGTCAGCGGCGGTTCTACCGCAAAGCTGAAAACGGTATTTTAGGGCTTCCCGCAGACATTCTGATCAATCGCGCCGGACGAGTGCTCGCGGTTAAATACGGCAATCATGCCGATGATCAGTGGAGCGTCGACGATTTGTTGAAAATCGCCGCCGCCTTGGCTTGAATCTAGGCGTCGCGCAGGCCCACGCCGAGCATGGCGCGGGGCTGCTCCATCTCGTTCGATGCGACCGGATAGGCGCAGTAATCGGCCGCGTAATAGGCGCTGGGGCGGTGATTGCCCGATAGCCCCACTCCCCCGAACGGCGCACCCGAGCTTGCCCCGTTGGTCGGGCGGTTCCAGTTGATCACCCCGGCCCGGACGTTGGCCCAGAAGCGATTGTATTCCTGCGGAGTGCCGCCCACCAGCGAAGCCGAGAGCCCGAACCGGGTGTTGTTGGCCTCTGAAATTGCCTCATCGAAATCTTCCACCCGCACAACTTGCAGCAGCGGCCCGAACAGCTCCACGTCGGGGCGGTCCTTGACTGCGGAAACATCGATGATCGATGGCGACAGGAATGGCAGATCGTCGCGCGGGCGGACCATATGCTTGATCGCTTTGCCGCCGTGACTCAGCAAATAGAGGAAGCTCTCGGTCAACCCGTCGGCGGCGGCATTGTCAATCACTGGGCCCATAAACGGTGCCGGATCATCGAACGGCGCGCCGACGATGACGCGGTCGGCCATGCTTTTCA
>JAYTIS010000192.1:0-13053 GCA_043731725.1 Novosphingobium sp. | reverse complement strand
GGATAATTGGCCACCCCGGGGTGTTCGACGAACTTGGGCAACTGCGCCATTTCGGGAGACCTTTGACTGTACAGCGCGGCATCGATCCGCGGAATGGTGTGCGGGAAGCCCGAGATCGCGCGACTGGCCAGCTTGCCCGAAATCGTCGTTGCCTCGAACGAGCCGAGGTTCTGGCCGTTCAGGATCCAGTCGCCGGTTAAGTAGAGGTTGGCATAGGTCGAGCCGTCGGTGCGCAAGCGGTGTTTGGTCGAATTTGTGACGGTCAGCGTGTAACGCTCGCCGGGGTCGATGTTGATGCGGTTATAGGTGCTGGCCAGCGTCCCAGGCTTCGGCCCGCCCTTGCCGAACCGCTTGGACCAGAACACCTGGGCGTCGCTGTCGAGATAGGTCTGTGCCGACGCATCAGCTAGGGCCTGCTGCGCCGCCGGATAGCCCGCTTCACTGGCGGGCGGGGGGTAGGGCGGGCACGGCATCGCGCCACAGGCAATCTGTTCACCCACCACTCCGGCGCTGGCCGGCCAGCACTCGGTTGTCAGGACGTCCGAAATGTCGGCCCAAGAATTGAGGTTGGTCTCGTCGAACCCGCCGACCATCGCCGGATCGTTCCAGCCCAGCCCCTGCTCATTTACCGTGGTCCAAGTCTGCAAGCTTTGGGTTGCGACGGTCTGCAGCGCGCCGCTCATCGCCTGCCACGCGGGCTTCTGCGCTATCAGCTGCGCGCAGATATCGGGATGCGCGGCGGGCGGGATCGCCAGCACGAGCAGATCGTAATCCAGCCCGGCAGTTAACTTCGTGGGCTTCAGTGCGTCGGGCCAAGTGGTCCACTTCGATTCGAGATTGGCCCCGCTTGCCTCCAGCGCCGCGCCGTCTTTCAGCTGCTTATACAAGGGCCGGTCGGGCCAGACGCGCTGGCCGCTGGGCAGGGTGAACAGTGGATCGTAGTCTGCTCCTGCCAGTTCGCCTTGCCGCCCGATCTTGACGCTGGCAATCCCGGTTCCTTGCGCGTCAGGCACCAATTCATCGACCCGCGAGAAGAATTCAAACTTGACCCCGCGCGCCTTGAGCACGTCGTACAGCGGCTGGACGATCAGATCGCCGGTGGCGGTATTGAACTTCCAGATGATTGAGCCTTGATAGGTCGCGGTGTTGATCAGACTGAGGAACAGCGTCCCTGCCTCGACATTGCCGTAATGCTGCCAATCGCCTTCGGGATATGCGAAGATCAGGTCATATAGCGCGCGCACCAGTGCCGAATCAATCGTCGCCTCACCCGCCCCGTGGGCCTTGAGCCAGACGCGGTAATCGAACTGGTTGACCCGCTCGAGATTGGCCGCAGGATCGAGCAGCAGCCCGTCGCGTAAGCCCCCGATCAGGTTGGCGGTCCCCAAATCGAACAGGATCCACAGCCGCCGCAACTCGGTGTTGCCCGCCAGCGCTTGTGCGATGCGCCCCCCGATCCAGGCCCGGGCCTGATGCAGCAGGTCGGCCAGCGTCTCGTGATCGGCGCGATCATGCAGCGCCGGGTCTGGATCGAGCCGGTTGATTCGTTGGATCGCAGCGCGCAGTAGATCGAGCCCCACCGCTTCAACCTCGCGCCCCATCCAGCCCAGCACGCGGTCCAACAGCCGCCGCCACCACGGGGCCTTGGCGTGGCCGGCCATCACTGCGGCATGCTGTCCCTGCAACTGGTGCAGGAAATACTCGATCGCCTGCACAATTCGGCCAAGGAGGCTGGGCGGCGGGTCGATCCCTGGCGTGCCGGGGAAAACCGGCAGCTCGAACACCCACGGAATCCATTGCCCGTCCACTTCTTCCATCAGGCTCATCGCCGGGGTCTGGGTGTAGCCTTGCCGCCAGTCAGCAAACGGCGGGTTCGCCGATTCAGCGTAGAGCGCCTGGACCATGCCAAAGGCGTTGTCATACTGCCCCATGAACACGTGCAGCCCATGTTCCTGGATCCGCTGGTGCAGATCGGCGTTGCGTCCGGTGGCACACTTTCCACCTAGCCGCCAGCCGAGCTGATAAACGGTTACCTCATAGCGACTTTGTTGTTCAGGCGCGGTCAGGTTGAACGCGGTCACCAGTCCCGACAGACCGCCGCCCAGAATGCTGACTCTGGTCTTCCCCAAGTGTCATCTCCCCGCCCTGCTCCGGGTGGATGCGAACCCCGTACAGACAAACGGTATTTCTGCTTATGAGTCCACCGATTCGCGCGCCCCCTGATGCGGCCACAGCGGAAGATCGGAGTTGCGGGCAAACAATATGAAGCCCGCAAATAGCGCCGGAATCCCCATCGCAAACGGCGAAATAAGGTGGATATCGCCGACTTTGGGATTGCCCAGCCAGGTGTCGACCAGCGCCATCAATCCAAACGCACCGACCGGCAGGAACGCCATCACCTTGGTATGCCCGCCGCGCCACGGCTGATGCGCGATGCGGCGTTCGATCAAGCGATAGGTCAGGAACACCACGAAGGCGGTCAGCATCCAGCCGCGGTAATTGAGCAGAGGCACACCGAAGTGCTCGCCGCCATTGACCCAGACCCACGCTGGATGCCCGATCACGTTTTCGTCGAGTACAGTCGGCAGGCAGCGGATTGAGCCGGTGTGGCACGGATGAAAACTCATGATTGGGTCCATCGTCAGATCCCACGCGGTCATCACCAAGGCGCTCAGTGCCGAAACCCATAGCAGCCAGGCGGTGCCGCTCTCCTCGCCCACGGGTTTACCCTCGGCGAGCAGGTTAGTGACCACGTAACTGGGGTAGAACATCATGTACCAGGCGAACGGGATCAGCACTGGGACCCGGCCGAGGATCTTAGGGCCGAGCAAGTCGGTGTAATAATAAGGCCCAAAGATCAGTCCGGTTTTCTGCCCGACAAATTCTGCGATAAACGACAGACACGTGCACAAGGCTAGCAGCACCAGCGCCCGCGCCCAGCCCAGCATAACCACCGAATGCGAAAACGTGAACAGGGCAAAACCCGGCACCAAGATCGACCAAGGCAGCCGCTCAATCGGAATGTCGAACCCGCCGGTGGCGATCCCGGCGTAGAAAATCCACCCCACCAGCACCAGCAGCAAAATCCATACCGAGGCTGGCACGCGGGCGAAAAACTGCTGAACGCGATTTGGCAAGGTACTGTCCCCCCGGTCAGTCAAATGTCCCGCGCTTGTCCGGCTTGGGGTGCAGATTTGCAAGCGATTTGCCGCGTTATGCCAGTGTTGAGCGAAACTGCGCGAGCCGCCGCACGGCTTCATCGAGCACCGCCTCGTCCTTGGTGAAGCACAGTCGCAGATAACCGGTCTCAGCCGCATGCGCGTAAAACGCTGAGACCGGGATCGCGGCAACGCCGGCTTCGCGCACCAGCCGTTCGGCCAGCATGGTATCGTCCGCCGGCAGCCCCGAAGCGGCCAGATCGAGCGTGATGAACCACGTGGCGCTGGCCGGCAGCACAGCGAACCCCGCTGCCTCCAGCGCGTTCACCAGCCGCGCCTTGAGCCCGGCATAGCGCGCCCGGTGCGCATCAAACCAGGGGTCGGGCAGGGCCAATCCCGCCGCCACTGCCCATTGCAAAGCGGGCGGGGTGGTGAACGTCAGGTACTGGTGTCGCGCGGCAATCCGGGCCGCCAAGTCCGGCGCGGCGACCACCCAGCCAACTTTCCAGCCGGTCATCGAGAAGATCTTGCCTGCGGACCCCACTTTGACCGCACGGTCCGCCAGCGAATGGATCGCCAGCGGCGAGACATGCGGCTTGCCATCGAACACCATCGCCTCCCACACCTCGTCGCACACCACCCACAGATCATGCGCAAAAGCCAGTGCCCCGACGGCTTCGAGTTCGGCGCGGGTGAGCATCGTGCCGACCGGGTTGTTCGGCGTGTTGAGCACGATCCCGCGCGTCTTGGGCCCGATTGCGGCGGCCAATGCATCAAGCGGCAGCGTCCAGTGCGGCGGGGTCAGGCTGATCAGCTTGGCACTGCCGCCAGCCCATTGCACCACGGGCAGGTAAGCATCGTACAGCGGCTGGACTAGCACCACCTCGTCGCCCGGCGCGATCAGTGCCAGCAGTGTCGCCGCCAGCGCCTCAGTCCCGCCCGAGGTGACCACCACATGGTCCGCGCTCAGTTCAAGCCCTTGCATGCGGCGGTAATAGTCGGCCACGCCGCTGCGCAGTTCGGGCAGCCCGCGCATCGGTGGATACTGGTTCGAACGCTCCGCCAGCGCAGCCTGCGCCGCCGCGATCAATTCGGGCGGTTCGGGCAGTTCGGGAAACCCTTGCCCCAGATTGATTCCACCGTGCGCGCGGGCAAGGCCCGACATGTGTTCGAAGATGGTGATGGTTGGAGCTGCAGACATGGCGCCAGACTAACGGCCACATAGTCGGCTGGCTAGCCAGTGAACTGCTTGTCCCATTCGGCTTCGATCCGGTCGGCGTCGCCGCTGCCGAAGACATACCGGTCGGCCTGACGCGCACTGCCCGGGCCCCGTGCGCGTCAAGCCACCCTGCCAGTGTAGCGCGGAACGGCGCGAGCTCGGCCCGGTCAAGAATTTCCTGTGTGATGAGCCAGTGATAAGGGCCTAGCGACATCGTCGCGCACAGAATCGGCTCGCGTTCGGTCTGGTAGCTATCGAGCAACGTATCCGGCGCGCCATGGGCCACCGCCGCAAGCTTCCATACAAGGTTCGCGGCATCGCGCAGGCCGGAACCTAAGCCTTGCCCGGCAAACGACGGGGTCTGGTGCGCGGCGTTGTCAGCCAGCAGCAACCGGCCCTTGCACTATTGCTTGGCGATGCGGGCGCGGAAGGTATAGACCGCCTCCTGTTCGGCACCAACACCGAGACACCGTGCTGCGCGAGCAGCAGCGCAAGCGTCACGCCGGTCGGCCCGCCGCCCGCGACCAGGATATCGCAATCATAGTTTCGGGCCACGGCACTATCCCTCCGCTATTATAGTGCCTTCGATATGGCCTAGCCGGTCGATCTCGCAGCGCACCACATCGCCACCTTGCAGGAACCGGCGCGGATCCATCGCCGCGCCGACTCCGCCCGGCGTGCCGGTAAAGATCACGTCGCCCGGCTCGAGCGTCATGCCGACCGAAAGGTGTTCGATCTGCTGCCACAGGTTGAAGACGAGGTTCGCGGTGCTCGAATCTTGGCGCTGTTCACCGTTGACGAAGCAGCGGATCCCGAGCCCGTGCGGATCGCCCAGCTCATCGGCGGTGACAATCCATGGGCCGATCGGGGCATGGGTATCAAAGCTCTTGCCCAGCGACCACTGCGGGGTGGCGTGCTGCCACATCCGCTCGGTCACGTCATTGCCGACGCAGTAGCCGAAGATTGCGCCAGCCGCATCGGCCGCGGCAATGTGTTTGCCCCCCCGGCCGACGATCGCGACTAGCTCGACCTCATAGTCGGTGGCGGCGGTGCCAGTGGCGATCGCAATCGGATCGTAGGGGCCGTTGATGCTGGTCTGCGCCTTGGTGAACCAGACTTGGTGTTCGGGTGCGCCCATGTTCGATTCGGCGATGTGATCGGCATAGTTGAGCCCGATCGCGAAGATCTTGCCGGGGCGCTGGATTGGCGCGCACAGCGTGACTAAGGCCAGCGGCACCCCGCCGCCAGCAGCAGCTTTGGCTTCCAGCCCGGGCCTGAGGGCATCCCATTGCGCGATCAGTTCGATCATCGATCCGGCGAACCCGGTATCTATTACATTCTCTCCAACAACGATCCCGGTGCGGGTTTGGCCATTGGCACGATAGGTTGCGAGTTTCATGGCTATGCGTCTTTCGGTTTGCGGCGGAACAAGCGTTTGAAGCGCAGGTAGAGCGCTGTGGTCAAGGCCACCAGTACGGGCGGGGGCGGGCGGTTGCCAGCAAACATGGCACGCGCGCGCCCCATTGTACCGCCAGCAGCGCCTGCATGGGCTGTTTTTGTGGCGGGTCGGCCGCGGTAAGCAGATTGCTGTCGGTCCAGTGCTCAAGCTCGTGGCTCCAGGGGTCATTCCAATAATCGAAAATCTGGCTGCCCATGATGTGGCGGCCCACCCCTCAAGCAGAGGTCTGGGGCGGCGCGCGTGGCCGCCCAAGCTGCGTCCGATCAGCTGCTGGTCGGCGAATAACTGCGCGACGTTAGCCGGATCAGCGGGATCAGCAGTGCCGCCAGCAGCAGCAACCCGATCGCGGCAAGTTGGACCGCCCAATAGCCCCCGAACCGGTCATAGCTCAGACCCGCGCCCACCACGCCGACCGCGGTACCGATCCAGCCAATCCCGTGCAGCGCGCCGAAGATCGCGCCATAGCGCGCCACATCGAAGCGATGCGCGACGAAATAGGCAAAAATCCCGATGTCTGCGCCTTGCAGCACGCCGATCAGACCGACCGCGAGCATCAGCGGCGCGAACGTGCCGTGCTGAGTCAGCAACAGCACAAAGCCAAGCGTTGGCAATGCATTGGCGAGCGATGCGACCAGTCGCGGATCGAACCGGTCAAGCAGCCAGCCCCCGCCCAGCTTGCCGATAAATTGCCCGGCGGCAAAACTGGAGATCCCCAGCGCGGCCGAAGCCGGTGACAGCCCGCGGTCCTGCAGCATCGGGGAAAGCTGGCTGATCGCTGCAGCGGTGGCTATGCCGACGCAGAAATTGGCGGCAACCAGCAGCCAGAAATCACGGCTGCGCAAGTGATCGCGGTTAATTAGGGCGGCGGCGACGGGCGCCACGCGGGTCGAGGCATTGCCGGGCATCAAGGCCAACACTGCCGGCAGCCCTAGCACCAGCGAAATCCCGGCCAGAACCAGATAACCGGATCGCCAGCCTTGCACTCCGATCACACTTTGGAGCCATGGCGGTACAAACACCGTGGTCAGCGAGATGCCGGTTCCGACCAAGCCCAGGGCAAGTCCGCGATTGCGCGTGAAATGCGCGTTGACCGGACGTGTCAGCAGCACCGAAGCGCTGCCCCCACCGATGAACCCGATCACGGCAGTTCCCAGCGCCAAGGCACCAAAGCTGTCAGCCCAGCGCCACAACGCAAGCTCGGTTGCGACCATGGCCAAGGTGCAAATCAGGAACAAGTGGTGAAAGCCCATCCGGTCGGCCAGCCGCCCGATCACTGGCGCGCCCAGCGCGGCGGTTATGATCATAAATTGGATTACGCCGCCTTCGCCGCGGGTCAGGTGGAGGTCCGCTGCCATCGGCAGCACGAACAGGTTGAAGGTGTAGAACAGCAGCGAAATACCGGTGGCATTGGCCAGCGCGGCCGCAGCCACAATGCGCCAACCATCGGTCCATTCGCCGGGCTTAGCAGGACCGTGCATCGGCCCGGCTCAGGCCTCCACCGCAAAGCTGATTTCGGCATGTTCGACCAGCCGATCGACCAGTACTTCGCCGAGCAGGGCTCCGGGGGTTGAGATCCCGCCGTCCGCCTGACATTCAAGCAGCGCGATCCCGGTTTCGGCGATCATTCGGCTGGTTGAGCCATAGCCCGGATCGTAGCGACCCTTGACGCCGTAACGCAGCGACTTTCCATCAGGATATTCGCCGATGAAAAGCACGTCGTAAAATCCGGCTTCGCGTTGTTCGGGGCTGGGGCCTTCGCCCGGTTGCGGCGGCTTGGCGCCGAATGGGTTCTTGAGCATTGCCCCGATCGCATGCGCTGCCTTTTGCCCCAACTCGCCGGCGCTGGTCAGCATCATCTCGTCATATTTGAAATCTTTGCCATAGGGATGGCCCAGCAGCAGATTGGTACGGTGAACGTTTTTGGTGTTGATCGTCGCCATGATGAACGGCGCGGCCCATTTGCCCACGCTTTCCTCGTATTCCGGGACTAGCCCCATCGGCTGGTGCGGTCCTTCGAAGCCGGGGGTCAACCCGAACGGGCTTTGCAGGATCGGAATCAACTTGGGGTTTTTGGCCACCGCCTTCATCGTCTCGGTCAGGCTGGCGGCGGTGCCGCCGCTGAAAGTGCCCTGCATGCCCCGCACCCGGCCTTTGACGCGCGGCGCGGGCTGACCAAAGCGCGCAACAGCTTCCTTCTGCAGCATCAGCACGCCCAGATCAAACGGGATCGAATCAAACCCGGACGAGAATGCAATCCGCGCACCCGAAGCCTTGGCCGCAGCATCGTAGCGGTCGATCATTTCGCGCATCCAGCCCGGTTCGCCGCACAAGTCGGCATAGTCGGTACCGGCTTCGACGCAGGCCTTGACCAATGGTTCGCCGTACAGCTGGTAAGGTCCGACCGTGGTCAGGATAACCCGTGCGCTTTTGGCCAGTGCCGCCATGCTGGCTGGGTCGTCCGAATTGGCTTCGATCAGCGGCGTATCGGCCGGGGCGCCGATCAGATCGCGCACCTGAGCCAGCTTGGCCTTGCTGCGTCCCGCCATGGCCCAAGTCGGGCCGGCGCCCTGATAGTGGTGCGCCAGATATTCCGCTACCAACCGTCCGGTGTAACCCGTGGCTCCATAGACAACGATATCGAACGTACGCTCAGACTTCATCAGTGGGCGTCCTGACACCTGCGGTGGTCGTCCGGATATCGCGCGCACCTTCCAGCCGGCCCTCGGCGCGTTCAGCACGCAATTCGGCGTCGCGGGTTGCGGCGTCAGCGGTGCGGCGTTCGCGCATGGTGTCATACGACCAGGTCATGTGGCGCTGGGCGAACAGGATCAGGAACCCGCCGGCCAAAGCGACGTTTTTAAGGAAATTGGCCATTTGCAGCGGATCACTGAAATTGTTGTGGAACATCATTGCCGTGATCAGGCAGAAGCCAGCCAGCAGCAGTGCGAAAAATCGCGTAAAAATTCCCAGCGCGATCGCCAGCCCGGCGGCGATCTCGAACACCGCGGCTGGCAACGCCAGCCCGGCAGGCAGACCGACGCTTTGAATATAGCTATCGGTGGCAGCCAGTGCTCCCAACTTGCCCAGTCCGGCGACTACGAACAGCGATGCCAACATGACCCGCCCGATAAACGCGATAACTGCACTCATGATCTGCTCTCCCGCTGGGCCGGGAATGCATGCTCATCCCCGCGCTTGGTGCAGTTTAAGGTTGTCGCAACCGGCTGCCAGCGCAAGCAAAATCTCCGCCACAACAAAGCGGCACTCCGGTTAGAGCTTGGGCAGCGTAACTCCGCGCTGACCCATGTATTTGCCTGCGCGATCAGCATAGCTGGTTTCGCACGGTTCGTTGCCTTGCAGAAATAAGAACTGGCAGGCGCCCTCATTCGCGTAAATCTTGGCCGGCAAAGGCGTGGTGTTGGAAAATTCGAGCGTGACGTGGCCTTCCCAGCCGGGCTCAAGCGGGGTGACGTTGACGATAATTCCGCAGCGGGCATAAGTGCTTTTGCCCAGACAGATCACCAGCACGTCGCGCGGTACGCGGAAATATTCGACCGTGCGGGCCAGCGCGAAAGAATTTGGCGGGATCACGCAGACGTCGGTTTCACGATCGACGAAGCTGTTGGGATCGAACTGCTTGGGATCGACCACCGAACTGTTCACATTGGTGAAAATCTTGAACTCAGGTGCAACCCGCGCATCATAACCGTAGGACGAGAGGCCATAGGAGATGCACCCGTCGCGCCGCTGGGCTTCGACGAACGGCTCGATCATCCCGTGTTCGAGCGCCTGGGTTCGGATCCATTTGTCTGAGAGAATCGCCATGAGCGCGTGATCGCCGATGCGCTCGCGGGCTGCAAGGCGCGTTTCGCGGCTTGTCCACGCCTGCCCCGCAATCCTCTTTCGCCTGCGTCCGGCCCCATGCTAGGAGCGCGCGATGGAGCAGCGCGATTGGCCGAGCCAGATTAAACAATTGGCCCGGGCCGCGGCAGTGCGGCTGCAATCGATTCCGCGCGCGTGGCTGCTCGCTGGCATGACCGCGCTGCTGGTAGCGATTGGGCTGCTGCTGGTCCAATCCGCGATGGCACAACGGGCAGCGCGCGACGGAGCGCTGGCGGAAGCGGACGCGCAGATCGCGCTGGAAAACCTCTATCATTCGCTGGTCGATGCCGAAACCGGGCAGCGCGGCTATTTGCTGACGCTCGATCCGGCGTACCTTGAACCTTACAACCGCGCAGCCGCGCAGTTGCCCGATAATCTGGCGGCGGTGAAATTGCGATTCATGCAGAACACCGACCCGGCAGTTGACCAACACCTGAGTCCGATGAACGCACTGATTCAAGCCAAGCTCGATGAGCTGGGCCGGACCATCCGCGCCGCGCAAGCTGGCGATGGCGTGGTAGCGCTGGAGCTGGTGCGGAGCGGGCAGGGCCAGCAAGTGATGGACCAGATCCGCCGCCATTTGGCCGCACTCGGCCAAATCCAACGCGAAAGTCGCGATGCTGCCTTTGCCAATGCGAACGATGCCGAAGCGCGGGTTGTGCCGCTGCTGCTGGCGATGTGGCTGGTGCTGCTGGCGGTGCTGTGGACCGGCTATCATGGCGAACGTGCGCGGGCGCGGGCCGAGATTGCGGCGGCGCAGGCTAGTCAGCTGCGCGAACTTAACGCGCGCAACGAGTTGCTTGCCCGCGAGCTGGCGCACCGGGTGCGGAACCTGTTCGGGGTGGTGCTGTCGCTGATCGGGCTAGCGGCGCGCAAACCGGGCAGCGTTGCCGAGGTGGTAGAAGAGATCACCCAGCGCGTCCATTCGCTCAGTCGGGCGCACAACATCGCGACCGGTGAGGCATCAAACGAAGTGCAGTTGTCCGAATTGCTAATCAGCCTGTGCAAGCCTTACAGCTCGAGCGATACCAGCCGCCCGACGATTGTCTTTGACGGTGAGGACCAGGCGCTGCCAGCGCAGATGGTTTCGCCATTTGCATTGGTAATCCACGAACTCGCCACCAACGCCGCAAAATATGGCGCTTTGTCGGTACCTGACGGCCAGGTGACGATAACTTGGCGCACAGCGGACGGCAATACGCCCTTGGAGGTCGAATGGCGCGAATCCGGCGGTCCACCCCCGTCTGAGGCAAATTCCGATCAGGTCAGCGGCGGGTTTGGGCAGCGTATGACGCAGGCAGCGATGCGCCAAATGGGCGGGACGCTTGAATGTACCTTTCCGCCCGAGGGCGCGATCATCAGGCTGATGATTGCGCTCTAGTCGCTCGCTAAGCCCCGATCCGGGCCTCATATCTTGTGGTAATCCCGGTACCAATCGACAAAAGCCGGCACGCCCAGCTCGATCGAGGTGGTCGGAGCATAACCCCGATCGCGCACAATCGCTGAAATATCGGCATAGGTCTTGGGAACGTCGCCCGGCTGCATCGGCAAGTATTCGATCTGAGCTGTGCGCCCGCATGCCGCTTCGAGCAGTGCGACGACCTTCATCAGTGGTTCGCTGGCGCTGTTGCCGATATTGTACAGCGCGTGCGGCTTGAGCGACCCGCCAGCTTTCGCGGTGCCGTCATTGGCCGGGGCGACATCAAGGCAGGCAATAACCCCGGCGATGATATCGTCGATGTAGGTAAAATCTCGGTACATATCGCCGTGGTTGAACACCGGGATCGGCTCGCCGGCCAGGATGCGCGTGGTGAAGTTCCACAGCATCATGTCGGGGCGCCCCCACGGGCCATAGACAGTGAAGAACCGCAGCCCGGTCAGCGGCAAGCCGAACAAGTGCGCGTAGGATTCGCTCATCAGTTCATCGGCGCGCTTGGTTGCGGCGTAGAGCGACACCGGGTGGTCGGTGCGGTCCTCCACTGCGAACGGCAGCTTGGTGTTGCCGCCATAGACCGAGGAAGAGCTGGCATAGACCATGTGTTCGACCGCGCGGTGCCGCGCGAGTTCGAGCAGATTGACGTGGCCCGCCAGGTTAGAGGCGACATAGGCCTGCGGGTTTTCAAGCGAGTAGCGCACCCCGGCCTGCGCGCCCAAGTGCGCGATCCGGTCAATCGTGACCCCGTTCAGCACGCCTGACAGCGCCGCCATGTCGGAGAAATCGACTTGGTGAAAGGTGAAGCGGTTGCCGCCTTCATGGGACAAGACCGCAACCCGGTCGTGCTTGAGCGTGACCTCGTAATAGGCATTGAGATTATCGATCCCGATCACCTCGTCGCCCCGCGCCAGCAGGTGGCGGGCAAGACAGAAACCGATGAACCCGGCGGCGCCGGTAACCAGAACGCGCATCACATCCCCATTCGTTGCGACTGCCGACTAGCCGCAATGCCTTATTTCATGGTTACCCCGGCAATGGTAGGGCGCTTGGTCATGACTGCACCGCACAAGATCCATGCCCCATACAAGATATTGGTCATCTTCGGCACCCGGCCAGAGGCGATCAAGCTGTTCCCGGTGGTCGCCGCGCTCAAGGCCGATCCGCGCTTTACGCCCGTCGTGTGCGTTTCGGCACAACACCGCAGCATGCTCGATCAGGTGCTGGAGATTGCCGGGATAGCGCCTGACTTTGACCTTGACCTGATGAAGCCCGACCAAAGTCTCGATGCGCTGACCGCTGCGCTGCTGACCGGGCTGGGCGCGGTGATGGACCGGGTTCAGCCTGATCGAGTGATGGTGCAAGGCGATACGGCCACTGCGATGACCGGTGCGCTGGCGGCCTATTACCGCAAGCTGCCGGTCGATCATGTCGAGGCTGGGCTGCGTTCGGGCAATATCTATCACCCCTGGCCCGAGGAGGTGAACCGCAAGGTCATCGGCCAGATCGCCAGTCTGCACTTCGCGCCAACCCAGGTTTCTGCCGCTGCGCTGATCGCCGAACAGGTCGATCCACGCCGCGTCCACGTCACCGGCAATACGGTGATCGACGCGCTGCACTGGGTCACCGCGCGGATCGCAGCGGAACCGGCGCTGGCTGCTGGTCTGGCCGAGATCGAAGCCCGCTTTGCCGGCAAACGGATCATCGGCGTGACCAGCCATCGCCGCGAAAATTTCGGTGGCGGGCTGGAGAATATTGCCGAAGCGGTGCGGCAGATCGCGGCCCGGCCTGACGTGGCGGTGGTGTTTCCAGTCCACCCCAATCCCAACGTACGCAAAGTGATGGATGCGGTGCTCGCGGGGCTCAATAACGTCGCGCTGATCGAACCGCTCGATTACCCCAA